>CAIMEK010000802.1 GCA_903839965.1 uncultured Acetobacteraceae bacterium
ACCTCGTGCTGGTGCTGCTGTTCGGCGGCTTCGGACAGCCACTCACCATCATGTCCGCGCTGCCGTTGTCCCTTGGTGGGGCGCTGCTGGCGCTGCTGTTGGCGCAGAAGTCGCTCGGCATATCGGCGGTGATCGGCGTGCTGATGCTGATGGGCATCGTCGCCAAGAACCGCATTCTGCTGGTGGAGTACGCCATCGAGGCGCGGCGCGGCGGCATGCCGCGCACGGCGGCGCTGTTCGCGGCGGCCCGCAAGCGGGCGAGGCCCATCGTGATGACCACGGTCGCGATGACCGCCGGCATGGCCCACATCGCCAGCGGCATCGGCGCCGACGCGGAGTTCCGCTCGCCGATGGCGCTGGTGGTGATCGGCGGCCTGATTACCTCGACCCTGCTCAGCCTGGTTGTCGTGCCCGCGATTTACACCGTGGTGGACGACCTGGGCCTGTACGCAGCGCGGCTTTGGCGGCGGGAGCCAGGCGAGGCAGCGGCGCCCGTGTTTATCGGCAGGATCTGATTGTGAAGTCAGGCTCGCGTCCCGCCGCCGAGGCGTTGCCAGTTCGCCAGGCGGCCCCACGGGCATGCGCATGACACGCCGACCGCCGCAGCGTGGACCAACCACGTCCAAGACGATTCGCGGTGCCTGAAACTTTCGGTCAGCAGGTCGGGCGTGCTGTGATGCATCAGCAGGAAACTCTTTGCGGGCCCAGAATGGGTGTCTGGCTGCCGCAACGCGGCTGAGCGTTGCCGCCACTTCCGCGCCGACGGCTGCACCACCCGTATCACTCCGGACGGTCCGCACCGGCCGCATCCTCGGGCGGCAGCGGTCCGGCGATCAGCACATAGGCCGCCGGCACCACGAACAGTGTGAACAGAGTTCCGATCGATATCCCCGTCGCGATGACCAGCCCCATGTTGAAGCGTGCCATGGCGCCGGCGCCCGTGGCAAACACCAGTGGCAGCACACCGAGCACCATGGCCGCCGTCGTCATGAGGATCGGCCGCAACCGCGTGCACGCCGCCCCTACCGCGGCGTCGAGCGTCGACACGCCGGTCCGCCTCAGGCTGTTGGCGAACTCGATGATCAGGATGCCATGCTTGCTGATCAGGCCGATCAGTGTCACCAGACCAACCTCCGTGTAGATATTCAGCGTGACCCCACCCAACCCAAGATTGATGAACAGCAATGCGCCGGCGATCGACATCGGCACGGAAACCAGAATGATCGCCGGATCGCGAAAACTGTTGAACTGCGCCGACAGGGCAAGAAAAATCACCACCAGGGCAAAACCGAATGTCCCGGCAAAGCTCCGCGATTCCACGACGTACTGGCGGGTCTGGCCGCCGTAGTCCACGCGGTATCCCGGAGGCAATTCCGTTCGGGCAAGATTTTGCAGGTAAGCGAAGGCATCGCCCAGCGACAGGCCCGGGAGCGGAACGCCCGATATGGTTGCGGAATTGAGCTGCTGGAAATGGTTCAGGGATTCCGGCACGGTGCGCGCCTGCAGGCTGCCGATGGTCGAGAGCCGAATCGCCGTCCCCGATCCTGTCTGGATATAGTAGTCCAGGATCTGCGCGGGATTGAGCCTCGCCGCACGCTCCACCTGGGGCATCACCTTGTAAGAGCGCCCATCCATGCTGAAATAATTGACGTAGCCGCCACCCAGCATCCACGCGAGGCTCGCACCGATGCTGCCCATGTTGATGCCGAGCAAGGCCGCCTTGTCGCGATCGATGTAGAGTTGCGATTGTGGCTGGTCGATTTTCAAATCGCAATCGATATAAGCGAACAGGCCGCTTTTCTGTGCCTTTTCCAGAAATGCGCTGGCGACCGGATCGAGTTGTGTGAACGGATTCGTTGTGACGATCGCAAACTGGATCGGCAGCCCGGAACTGCCCGGAAGAGCCGGCGGCTGGTACGCAACCACCCGCTCGCCAGCGATGTTATTGAGAGAGACCTGCATGGCCGCCTGCAGCACTGCGGCGATACGGGTCCGCTGGTCCCACGGCTTGAGCACCAGTCCCCCGATCGAGGTGCCGGGGACGTCGAGCTGGAACACATGATCGAGTTCTGGAAACGCGCGCATCAGCCGGTATTGCTCGCGTGAGTACAGCTCGCGCTGATCGAGGGTCGCGTCCGGCGCACTGAGCGAGGAGGTAAGAACGATTCCCTGGTCTTCGTCCGGGGCAAGAGCGCCGGTGGATCCGACATAGAGGAAATAGATGCTCCCGAGCACGAGACAGGCAAACACGTACGTCACCGGGCGGTAGCGCAGGCTGCTACGGAGGCGTCGCTCGTAAGAGCGCTCGATCCGCTCGGACTGCCTGACCAGGAAGCCGCCCAGACGGTCGCTCCAACGCTCGCGTCCGCCGGCCGGCCGCAGCAGGCGCGAGCACATCATGGGAGACAGCGTCAACGCGACCACGCCGGAAAGTGTCACCGCCGATGCAAGGGTGAATGCGAACTCCGTGAACAGCGCGCCGGTCAATCCCCCCTGGAACCCGATCGGAACGTAGACGGCAATAAGGACGATCGTCATCGCGATGATCGGGCGGCCAAGCTCGCGTGCCGCCCGGATGGCAGCGGGCAGCGGCACCATGCTCTGTGCGATATGCCGCTCGACGTTCTCGACGACGATGATCACGTCGTCGACGACCAGGCCGATCGACAGCACCAAGGCAAGCAGGCTGAGCAGGTTGATCGAGAAACCGAATGCCAGCATCGCCGCAAAGGTTCCGATCAGCGACACCGGAATCGCGATGACCGGGATCAGCACGGAGCGCGGCGACCCCAGGAACACAAACACGACCGCCGTCACGATCGCCAGGGCCTCAAGCAACGTATAAACGACCTCAACCAGCGAGGTCTTCACGAAAGTGCTGGCGTCATAGATGATCGCGCCGGTCAGACCGCCCGGCATGTCCGCCTGAATGTCCGGAAACAGGCTTCGCACGTCGCGAACGACGTTCAACAGGTTGGCGGCCGGCGCGGTCTTGATGCCGATATAGACCGATTTCACGCCGTCGAACCACACCGTGGTGTCATAGCTGTCGCCGCCAAGCGTGACCGTGGCAACGTCCTTCAGCCGCACGATCGCACTCTTGGTCTGCAGGACGACCAGCTCACGAAACTCGGTCAGCGAGTGCAGCCCGGTTCCCGCCGTGAGCGTGACCTGGATCATCTGTCCCTTGGTATTGCCCAAACCAGACACATAGTTGTTCTGCGCGATCGCGCTACTGACGTCGTTTGCGGTCAGTCCGAACGCGGCCAGCCTGTTCGGGTCCAGCCAGGCACGGATCGCGAAGTTCTGCGAGCCGAGCAGCTCCGCCTGCTGCACCCCGGCGATCGCCTGCAGCCTGGGCTGCACGACGCGCACCAGATAGTCCGTGATGCCGTTGGCAGCCAGGGTGTCGCTGTAGAACCCGATATACATCGCGTCCGTCGCGGCATTGTTGTAGACCGTAATGGTCGGTTGCAGTGTGCCCGTCGGAAGCTGGTTGATGACGGAGTTGACTTTCGTGCTGATTTCGATCAGCGCCTGGTATGGGTCGTGATTCAGCTGCAGGTTCGCCGTGATGGTCGAAACGCCGGTCGAACTGCTCGATGTCATGTAGTCGATGCCCTGCGCCTGGGCCATCGCATTTTCGATCGGCGTGGTAATGAAGCCGGCGATCGTGTCGGCGTCCGCCCCATAATAGATGGTCGTGACCATCACCACGGCGCTCTGGGTCTGCGGGTACTGCAGCACCGGCAGGCCGACCAACGAGCGGACCCCAACCACCATGATGGCCACGGTCAGCACGATCGCAAGGACCGGCTTGCGGATAAAAAGATCGGTGAAGTTCATGGCCCGATCCCCCCTACTCCTCCGGCGGATGAGGCGCCGGATCCGCGGTCGGCTGCACCGTGTTGTTGATCAGCACGCTGCTGGCGTTGCGCAGCTTGATTTGCCCCGCCGTCACCACCACCTCGCCCTCCTTGAGACCGGAAAGGACCGCGATGCGGTCGCCCTGGGTCGGCCCGGTGGTGACGAAGCGCTGACTGACCACGGCTTTGGACTGCTCCTGCACAACGCCCTTGTCTGCGCTGACGACGAACACCGTACTGCCGTAAGGATTGAACACGATCGCGGTTTGTCGGACGGTCAGCAGCCGCCTGGTTGTTTCCGTCGCGACCCGGACGGTCGCGAACATGCCCGGCAGCAGCTTGCGCTCCGGGTTGCTCACGCCGGCCCGCAGCAGCACATTGCGGGTCGCGTCGTCGACCTTGGAATCGAGCGCCCGGATGGCACCGCGGAACGTGGTCCCGGGTTGCGAATCCACCGACACGCTCACGCCCTGCCCCACGGCGACGGTGCCGAGCACCTGCTGTGGCAAGTTGAAGTCGATATACAATGGATCGAGCGCCTGCAGCGTCACGATGGCCGTGCCGGCATTCAGGTATTGGCCGATATCCACTTTCCGGACACCGAGACGACCGGCGAACGGTGCGCGTATGGCTTTCTGATCCAGCACGGCCTGCTGCTGCTCCACCTGGGCGCGCGCGGCTTTGAGATTGGCGAGGTCGGTGTCGACCGTGGACTGCGGAATGGCCTGGGCACGCAACTGGCGAACATCGCGCTGATAGGTGATCTGCGCCAGATCGGCAGCGGCCACGAGCTCCTTCAGCCTGCCCGGAGCATCATTGAGGCGCAACCGCAGCAACAGCGCGCCTGCCTGCACATCGTCACCCGAAGTGAACTCGAGCGCATCGACGATGCCAGCCACCTCGGAGGAAATGTCCGCTCCGTTCTCGGCGCGAAGCGTGCCGACCGCGTTGATGCTGGATTGCCAGTCGGCGTAGCTCACCACCTCGGTGGAGACCGTCTGCGGCATGGCGGCCATATCGGACATGGCAGCGCCGATCAGCCGGGTCTTGAGTTGCGTGAACCACACGACGCCACCGGCGAGCGCGCCGAAAAACAGCAGCATCGCGATCATGCGTTTGATCATGGCTCGGTCCGCCTGTCCGCTCGGGTCGGAGCCGCGGTGCCGGCGCCGGTCTCGGCGGCCGGCGTCACATCATCGCGGTTCCACCAACCGCCCCCCAGTGCCTGGAACAGCGCCGCCGTATCCGCGTAGCGGGAGGCCAGGGCCTGCACCAGCGAGATACGCGCCTGCGCATAGGCGCGTTCAGCCGTCAGCAGGCTGAGATAGGAAACGCCGCCAAAGCGGAATTGCGCGCGCGCGATCTCCAGCGCAGCCGTCGCCGCATCGAGCGCCCGCCGGTTGGCGGCCACTGCGTCCGCGTCGGATTGCAGGGCATGCAGGGCATCTGCAACGTTCTGGAACGCGGTCAGCACCGTCGACTGGTACTGTGCCGCCGCGGCCTCCATCGCCGCCATCGCCGCCTCGCGCTGGTGCCGCAGCGTGCCCCCCTGGAACACGGGCTGCAGCAATGCGCCGCCGATGCTCCACAATGCGGTGCCGGGCGAGAACATGTCGCGCAAGTGCAGGCCGCTGTCGCCGATACTGCCGGTCAGCGTGATTTGCGGCAACATGTTCGCCGTGGCGACCCCGACCTGCGCGGTTGCCTGGTGCAAGGCGGCGGATGCCGACTGCACGTCCGGCCGTTGCGCCACCAGGCGCGACGGTACGCTGAGCGGCAGCTCCTGGGGTAGCGTCAGCGATACCAAATCGAAACGCTGGCCGATCCCCTCGCTCGGAAACCGCCCGGCCAGTACGGCCAGCTGGTTGCGCTGCTGGGCGAGTTGCCGCTGCATGACAGGCAACGTCGCCTCGGTCTGGGCCAGCGTGGTTTGCTGGGTAAGCACATCCGACATCGAGGCCCCGCCCAAGGCGAGCTGTCCACGCACCACTTCGAGCTGCTGACGCAGGATGTCGAGGATCTCTTCGGTCGCCGCGACCTGCGCCCGCAGCGATGCTTCCTGCACAGCGTCCGCGACGACATTCGAGGTGAGTGTCAAATACGCGGCTTCCAGCTGGTAACGTTGCTGGTCTGCCGTCGCAACCGCCGACTCGATCTGTCTTTGCGTCCCCCCGAAGATATCCAGCGTGTAGCTGACATTGACCTGCGCGGTCGCCAACGTAAAGAGGTTGGCGGACGACTGGACGCCGCCGGTCGAGGCGGTCGAAAGCTGTTGCCTGGAATAGCCGAGTTGCGCGTCGATCTGCGGGAACAGGCTCCCTTGTTTGGCCTGCGCAAGTTCCTGCGCCTGCCGCAGGTTCGCCCGGGCGGCCGCGAGATCCGGATTCGCCGCGATCGCTTCGCGAATGAGCGCATCGAGGGCCGGCGATCGGAACAGTGTCCACCACTGGCCCGGGATGTCCTGTCCGGCCCGCAATTGCTGCGGCGGGGCGGCGGGCGTGGAACCCATGCTGTCGGAGACGGCAAACTCGACGCCCGTGTAGCCGGAGACCTCGGGTGCCACGGGCGGCGCGAAGTTCGGGCCGACCCGACACCCCCACAACAGCAAGGCGATGGCCGGCACGCCGCGCTGCAGCCCGCGCTCCCATGCGCCCGACCTCGACCGAAGGCGCCTGCATCGCCTTAGCATTGCCTGACCTGCACCTGCATTGCGCTTGCCATGGGCCGCTAGATCTCGCCTTCGATGCGCTCGTCCTCGCCGACATCCGGTACGCCGGCGCCGATCCTGGCCAACAGCTCGGCATCGAGGTGGGCAGCAAGAGCCTCGATTGAGGGGTATTCGAAGACCCGGATCAGTGGCAACTCCAGGTCGAACTGCTGGCGCAGTCGCGAGCACAGGCGAACCGCCAACAGCGAATGACCGCCGAGGGCGAAGAAATCGTCATTGACGTCGAAATTCTCGCGCCCGAGTAGCGCCCCGAAAATCTCCGCTACCGCCAGTTCGGTCGCCGTGCGCGGTGGTTGCAGAGGCGCCTCGCGGTCACTTTCGA
>CAIMEK010000803.1 GCA_903839965.1 uncultured Acetobacteraceae bacterium
GATGAAAACATCGATGATCTTCATCTCTGGTTCGTCCATGCCGCCGTAGAGATGGTTCAGGAAGGCCTCCTTGGTCAGGACCATGCCCTTGCGCAGCACCAGCAACTCCAGGATCGCGTATTCCTTGCCGGTCAGGTGGACCGGAGTCCCATCAACCGTGACCTCGCGGCTTTCCAGGTTGAGCTGCAGGTTGCCGATGTGCAGGGCTGGCTGGCTGAAACCCTTGCTGCGGCGGACCACCGCCTGCATGCGGGCGACCAGTTCGGCCTTGTCGAACGGCTTGGTGAGGAAATCGTCTGCGCCGAGGGCAAGGGCCTTCACCTTTGCCTGCGGCCGGGTCAGGCCGGACAGGATCAGCACGGGAACCTCGATGCGGGCGGAACGCATGCGGCGGACGACGTCGTAGCCCTCCATGTCGGGCAGCATGAGATCCAGCACGACGATGTCGTAGTCGTAATGGCGGACCAGTTCGAGCGCCTCTTCCCCGGTGTCGGCGTGGTCCACGACCGCCCCACCGGAACGCAACATGAGGGCGAGGGCACGGGCTGCAGCAAGGTCATCTTCAACCAGTAAGACGCGCATTGCTCGAACCTTTTTGCTATCTCGGGTTGAGTATTTACCACCATAGCGGGAGATAGACCACAAATTTTTCATCTTATGAGAGTATTTTTCTCGGATAGAGGCGGAACAAATGGCCTGGTTGACATCTATTTTGGTTTTGATTGTGTAAAATAATATGTTGGTATGTTAATGAGACGCATGAACCTCGCCGAACGCAGTGCCTCGGCCCTGACCGCGCTGCAGGAACTGCCCGCCGTCCAACTGCAAGGCAGCGTCGTCGGCGTCGCCGGTCTTGCCGTCGATGTCGGCGGCCTGTCGAACCACCTGTCCGTCGGCGATCGAATCGCCCTGCGCAGCCGCGCCGGGGCCAATATTCCGGCCGAAATCGTGGGATTCCACGACGGCATCGCCCAGGCCATGACGTACGGTTCGGCGGAAGGACTCGGCCCCGGCGGAGCCGCGCTGGCTGCATTGCCTGCTCCCGGTGCAAGGCACGGTGCGACCCTCGCCGTCTCGGATGCCTGGATCGGCCGCATCATCGACCCGCTCGGGCGCGCGTTGGACGGGCGGGGCAAGCTCCCGCGGGGCCCGCGACCGCTGCCGGTGCGCGGCCCGCCACCCGTCGCCACGCGTCGGGGCCGGCTTGGCGAGCGGCTCGACCTCGGCGTGCGGGTGCTCAACACGTTCGCTACCTGTCGGCGCGGCCAACGCCTCGGCCTGTTCGCCGCTTCCGGCGTCGGCAAGTCCACCCTGTTGGCCATGTTGGCCCGTCACACCGCCTGCGATGTCGCCGTGCTCGCATTGGTGGGTGAGCGCGGCCGTGAAGTGCGCGAGTTCGTCGAGGATGACCTCGGCCCGGGCGGGCTGGAGCGTGCCGTGGTTGTGGTCGCCACTTCCGACACGCCGCCGTTGTTGCGTCGCGAAGCCGCCTACGCCGCGGTCACCGTGGCCGAGCATTTCCGCGACCAGGGGAAATCGGTACTGCTGCTCATGGACAGCGTCACCCGCTTCTGCCTGGCGCTGCGCGAAATCGGCCTGTCGGCCGGCGAGCCACCGGCCACCCGTGGCTATCCGCCCAGCGTGTTCGCCGAACTGCCGCGGATGCTGGAGCGCGCCGGCCCGGGGCCGGAGTTGCCCGGGCAGCCGCTCGGCCACATCACCGCGCTGTTCACCGTGCTGGTCGAAGGCGACGACCATAACGAACCGGTGGCCGACGCGGTGCGCGGCATCCTCGACGGACATGTCATCCTCGACCGCCGCATCGGCGAGGCGGGCCGCTACCCGGCCGTCGACGTGCTGCGTTCGCTGTCGCGCGCGGTGCCGGGCTGCAACAGCGATGCGGAAAACGCGCTCACCCGGCGCGCCCGCGCCATTCTGGCACTGCATGCGGATATGGCAGACTTGGTGCGCCTGGGCGCCTACCGCGCCGGCAGCGACCCTGCGGTGGACGAGGCGATCGTAGTGGCCCCCCGGCTGGCGGCGGTGCTTCAGCAGCGTCCGGACGAACGCACTTCACTGGCCGACAGCTTCGCCCGGCTGCGCGCCGCCATCGAAGAGAGGCCGGCTTGACCCGCGATCCCCTTGAAATACTGGCGCGGCTGCGCCGCAGCGTTTGCGAAGACGCTCGCCGCGGCCTCGCCGCTTGCCTGGAAGCCGAGGAAGCCGCCAGCACGGCACTGCGCAGCGCTGAAGCGGCAATTTTCCGCGAGCGCGATGCCGCTTGCGAGTTGGATGCCGACGATGGCGCGGTGGAAGCCTTCGCAGCCTGGTTGCCCCAGGGCCGCGCCGCCGTGGCGCAAGCGCGCGAGGCGCATCTGCGTGCCGGCGCCGCCACCGTGCAGGCCCGGGCCATCCTGGCCGCCGCCCGCACCAGCGCCGAGGCTACCGACCGACTGCTCGCCAGCCGCGAAGCGGAACGCGAAGCGGAAGCGGCACGCAGGGCCCAACTCGCCATGGATGAGGCCGCCGCGCACCGGACCCGGCCACACTGATCTCGCGGTACCGTCCGACAGGTGGCAAAAGCTTGCTCCCTCCCCCCGGTTGCGGGCATCACTCGCGCATGTTGACCTATCCCGATGCTGCCAACGCCGATCTGCTCGATCGCATTCCCCTGGATGCCCGCGTCATCCTGGACGTCGGTTGCGCGAGCGGCGCGCTGGGCGCCGAGTACAAGCGCCACAACCCGACCTGTCGCTATCTGGGTATCGAGCGCGATCCGGACGCCGCGCGAGTCGCCGTCGGACGGCTGGACGAGGTATCGACCGCCGACGTGGAAACCGAGCCGTTTCCATTCGGCCCGGGACCGTTCGACTGCATCATCTATGGCGACGTCCTCGAGCACCTGCGTGATCCCTGGACGCTGCTGCGCCGGCACGCCGCCGCCCTGTCCGAGAACGGCGTGATGCTGATCTGCATGCCGAACGCGGAACACTGGCGTTTCGTCGAGTGTCTGTTGCGCGGCAGTTGGGACTACGAACCGGAAGGATTGTTCGACCGCACCCATCTGCGCTGGTTCACCCGCGAAACCACGCATCGCGCCCTGACCGCCGCCGGGCTGCTGCCGCTCGACGCCACGCCGCGCATCTTCCGTCGGGACGTCGGAGAGGCGTTCGTGCAGGCCATGCAACCGGCACTGGCGGCGCTCGGCATCGACCGCGACGGGTACCGCGACCGCGCGTTGCCGCTGCAGCATGTCTGGCGCGCCACAAAACGACCGCCGGCGACGCTGCACCTGCGCTCGACCATGCTCGACCATATCGGCGGCGTGAGCCATGTGCGGGTCGTGCAGCCCATGCGGGCGCTGGCAACCTGTCCGGGCGTGAGCACCGCGGTGGTCTCGGACATACGACCCTCGGCCCCGGCACAGGACGGCGCACCGCGACTGTTCATCTTCCATCGCCCGGTGCTCGCCGGCGAGGGCGGGCTGGAGCAGCTACGCTGGCTGATTGCGCATGGCTGGATGGTGCTCTGCGAGTTCGACGACCACCCCGGCTTTCTGCCCGCGATGCAACGCGACGACGTGCACAATTTCCGCGCCGTGCACGCGGTGCAGACCTCCACCGAGCCGCTGGCGGCCGTGCTGCGGCAGGCCAACCCGGAAGTGGCGGTGTTTCCCAATGCCATTGCGCGCTTGCCGGAGCCGCGCAATTTCGCCGACCCCAGGCGGCTGACGTTGTTCTTCGCCGGGTTGAACCGCGAGGA
>CAIMEK010000804.1 GCA_903839965.1 uncultured Acetobacteraceae bacterium
AAGATCCGCCTTGCTCGCGCCGGCGCCAAGAAGCGTCCCTACTACCACATCGTGATCGCCGACAGCCGCAGCCCGCGTGACGGCCGCTTCATCGAGCGCGTCGGCAGCTACAACCCGATGCTGCCGATCGAGCACGCCGACCGCATCCGCCTGCAGAACGAGCGCATCACCCACTGGCTCAGCCAGGGCGCGCTTGCGACCGACCGCGTCGCCCGCTTCCTGGGCAATGCCGGGCTGTCGCCGATGCCGCCGTTCCGCGAGCAGCCCAAGCAGTCCATGCCGAAGAAGAAGGCGCAGGAGCGCGCCAAGGCCGCCGAGGTCGCGAGCTGACCGGGCACCCGTGCAGGACCGTCGCATCCTGATGGGCGTCATCGGCAGGCCGCATGGCGTGCGGGGGCTGGTGCGCGTGCACAGCTACACCGCCGATCCGGCCGACCTGCCGGCCTATGGCCCGTTCGACGACGGCACCGGCCGCCGTTTCGCGGTGCGCTGGCGCGGCGATGGCATCGCCGAGCTGGCGGAAATCGTCGAGGGCCGCCCGGTGCCGGTGACCGACCGCGCCCGGGTCGAAAAGCTCATCAACCTGCCGCTCTATGCCGACCGCGCGCGCCTGCCGGCGGCCGACGAGGAGGAATTCTACCTCGTCGACCTGGTAGGGCTGGAGGCCGTCGATGGCGCGGGCGCCTCGATCGGGCGGGTGGCGGCGGTGCACGATTACGGCGCCGGGGCCAGCCTCGAGGTCGGCCCGCTGCTGCTGCCGTTCACCCGTGCCTGCGTTCCCGCGGTGGACCTGGCGGCCGGCCGCATCACCGTGGCGCCGCCCGAGGAAGTCCTGGTCCCCGGCCGGGCGGAGGATGCGCCGTGAGTTCCCCGTGGCGCGCCACCGTGCTGACGCTGTTCCCGCAGGCCTTCCCCGGCCCGCTCGGACACTCGCTGGCCGGCCGGGCGCTGGAACGCGGCCTGTGGTCGCTGGAGGCGCACGACATCCGTGCCCATGCCACCGACCGCCACCGTACCGTCGATGACACGCCGTTCGGCGGCGGCGCCGGCATGGTCATGCGCCCGGACGTGCTGGATGCGGCGCTGGCCGCCGTGTCCGACGGCAGGCCCGCCATCTGCCTCACGCCACGCGGCGCCCCGCTCAGCCAGGCCGTGGTTCGCAACCTGGCCGGCGGCGCGGGCGTGGTGCTGCTGTGCGGCCGCTACGAAGGGGTGGACCAGCGCGTCATCGAGGCGCGCGGATTGGCGGAGGTCAGCATCGGCGACTACGTGCTCTCCGGCGGCGAACTGCCGGCGATGGTGCTGCTCGACGCCTGCGTGCGCCTGCTGCCGGGCGTGATGGGGGCCGCCGAGAGCGCCGAGGAAGAGAGTTTCACGGCCGGCCTGCTGGAATACCCGCACTACACCCGCCCGGCGGAGTGGCAGGGGCGGCGGGTGCCGGAGGTGCTGCTGTCCGGCCACCATGCCGCCATCGCCACCTGGCGGCGGGAAGCTTCCGAACGCATTACCCGCGAGCGTCGGCCCGAGCTATGGGCCGCCCGCGGGGCGGACAATTTGGTCGATCCGGTTGCCAGCGTGCCCGGCGCGCCCTAGAGACATACGAAAGGACAAGCCATGAACATCATCCAGCAGTTCGAGGCGGAGGAGATCGCCCGCCTCACCGCGACCCGCCCCGTGCCCGACTTCCGCCCCGGCGATTCGCTGCGCGTTTCGGTGAAGGTGGTGGAGGGCGAACGCACGCGCACCCAGGCGTTCGAAGGGGTCTGCATCGCCCGCTCCAACAAGGGGCTGCACTCCAACTTCACGGTACGCAAGACCAGCTACGGCGAGGGCGTGGAGCGCGTGTTCGCTCTCTATTCGCCGGTGATCGCCGAAATCCTGGTGGTTCGCCGCGGCGATGTGCGGCGGGCGAAGCTGTATTATCTGCGCGGCCGCAGCGGCAAGTCGGCGCGCATCGCCGAGCGCGCCCGCGAAGTGTCGGGCGGGGCGGCGGCGGCCGCCACCACCACGGAGCAGACCCCCGCCGAGTGAAGGCGGACCACGCCGCAGGAGGAACCCCGCATGGCCGAAAGTACCCCCCGCACCCTGTTCGACAAGGTGTGGGCCAGCCATGTCGTCGAGCGTTTGCCCGACGGCACCTGCGTTCTCTACATCGACCGCCACCTGGTGCATGAAGTGACCAGCCCGCAGGCCTTCGAGGGCCTGCGCCTTGCCGCTCGCCAGGTCCGCCGGCCCGATGCGACGCTCGCCGTCGCCGACCACAACATCCCCACCTCCGACCGCAGCAAGGGCATCGCGGAAGAGGAAAGTCGCATCCAGGTCGAGACGCTCGAGCAGAACGTCGCCGCTTTCGGCGTGCCGTACATCCCGGTGCTCGATGCCCGCCAGGGCATCGTCCATATCATCGGCCCCGAGCTTGGCGCCTCGCTGCCGGGCATGACCATCGTCTGCGGCGATTCCCACACCTCCACGCACGGCGCGCTGGGCGCGCTGGCGTTCGGCATCGGCACCTCCGAGGTCGAGCACGTGCTGGCCACCCAGACGCTGCTGCAGAAGCCCGCCAGGAACATGCTGGTGCAGGTTGACGGCGCGCTGGCGCCGGGCTGCTCGGCGAAGGATGTCGTGCTGGCCATCATCGGCCGCATCGGCACGGCGGGCGGCACCGGCCACGTCATCGAATTCGCCGGCGCGGCGATCCGCGCGCTCGACATGGCGGGGCGCATGACGGTGTGCAACATGACGATCGAGGCGGGCGCGCGGGCCGGCATGATCGCGCCGGACGAGGTGACGTTCGACTACGTGCGCGGGCGTCCCTTCGCCCCGCAGGGCGAGGCGTTCGACCGGGCGGTCGCCTATTGGCAAACCCTGCCGTCCGACCCCGGCGCGCAGTTCGACCGGACCGTCACGCTCGACGCCGCCGCGATCGCGCCCATGGTCACCTGGGGCACCAACCCGGAGGCGGTGTTGCCGATCACCGGCTCGGTGCCCAACCCGGACGACGAGCCGGACGAGGGAAAGCGCGCGCGGATGCGCCGCATGGTCGAGTACATGGGCCTGGCGGCCGGCCAGAAACTGACCGACCTGAAGGTCGACGTGGTGTTCGTCGGCTCCTGCACCAACGGGCGCATCGAGGACATCCGCGCGGTGGCGCGGGTGGTGCAAGGCCGTCGCGTGGCGCCGGGGGTGCGCGCGCTGGTGGTGCCGGGCTCGGGCCTGGTGAAGCTGCAGGCCGAGGCCGAGGGGCTGGACCGCATCGTGCGCGAGGCCGGCTTCGAGTGGCGCGAGCCGGGCTGCTCGATGTGCCTGGGCATGAACCCCGACCAGTTGACCGCCGGGCAACGCTGCGCCAGCACGTCGAACCGCAATTTCGAGGGCCGCCAGGGTCCGGGCGGGCGCACCCACCTGGTCTCGCCCGCCATGGCCGCCGCCGCCGCCGTCACCGGTCATCTCACCGATGTCAGGGAGTTGCTGTGATGGACAAGTTCACCATCCTGACGGCGATCGCCGCCCCGATGCCGGTGGCGAATGTCGATACCGACAAGATCATCCCGGCGCGGTTCCTCAAGACGATCAAGCGCACCGGGCTTGGCGTGCACCTGTTCTATACCCTGCGCTACGACGCGCAAGGCAACGAGCGCCCCGAGTTCGTGCTCAACCAGGAGCCGTACCGCCGGGCGGAAATCCTGATCGCGCACGAGAATTTCGGCTGCGGTTCGTCGCGCGAGCATGCTCCCTGGGCGTTGCTGGACTTCGGCATCCGCTGCGTGATCGCGCCGGACTTCGCCGATATTTTTCACACCAACACGTTCAAGAACGGCGTGCTGCCCATTCGCCTGCCGCGCGAGGTCTGCGACCAGCTCATGCAGGATGCGCGCCTGGGCGACAATGCGCGGCTGACCATCGATCTCGATCGCCAGGTGGTGGTGCGTCCGAACGGCGAGGAAATCCGCTTCGAGATCGATCCTTTCCGCAAACACCTGCTGCTGAACGGACTGGACGATATTGGCCAGACCCTGCAGCACGCCGCCGCCATCGACGGCTACGAAGCCCGCCAGCGCCAGGACAAGTCCTGGCAACCCGACATCACGCTGTAGTCCTGCTTCCCGCCGGTTTTTTGCGGGAAGCAGGGTTTCCGTCAGGATCGCCATACACATGCCAGCCAACAAGAAGCTGCTCATCCTCCCGGGCGACGGCATCGGCCCCGAGATCATGCACGAGGTCCGCCGCGTCATCGACTGGATGGATCGCCGCCGCGCCGTTTCGTTCGACCTCACCGAGGACCTTGTCGGCGGTGCCGCCATCGACGCCAGCGGCACCCCGATCAGCGACCGGGCCATGCGGCGCGCGTTGGAAGCGGATGCGGTGCTGTTCGGCGCGGTCGGCGGGCCGAAGTGGAGTTCGTTCGGTTTCGACCTGCGTCCCGAACTCGCCATCCTGCGGCTGCGCAGCGAGCTTGGACTGTTCGCCAATCTGCGCCCGGCGATCGTCTACGATCCGCTGGTCGAAGCCAGCACGCTGAAGGCCGAAATCGTGCGCGGCCTCGACCTGATGATCGTGCGCGAAAGCACCGGCGGCATCTATTTCGGCAGCCCGCGCGGGATCGAGACGCTGCCCGACGGCACCAAACGCGGCATCAATACCGAGGTGTACACCACCCCGGAGATCGAACGCGTCGCCCGCGTCGCCTTCGAGCTGGCCCGCCAGCGGCAGCGGAAGGTGTGCTCGGTCGAGAAATCCAACGTGATGGAGAGCGGCCTGTTGTGGCGGCAGACCGTGCAGGCCCTGCGCGACGCCGAATATGCCGATATCGCGCTGAGCCACATGTATGCCGACAACTGCGCCATGCAGCTGGTGCGCAATCCGCGGCAGTTCGACGTCATCGTCACCGGCAACCTGTTTGGCGACCTGTTGTCCGATCTCGCGTCCATGCTGACCGGCTCGCTCGGCATGCTGCCCTCCGCCACGCTCGGCCTGCCCGATGCGTCCGGCCGGCGGCACGCGCTGTACGAGCCGATCCACGGCAGCGCGCCCGACATCGCCGGCAAGGGCGTGGCCAACCCGCTGGCGCAGATCCTCAGCTTCGCCATGCTGCTGCGCTATTCCTTCGCCATGGAAGAGGACGCCAGGCTGATCGAGCGGGCCTGCGTCAATGTGCTGTCGAACGGCCTGCGCACGCCCGACATCATGGCGCCGGGATGCGCCAAGGTGGGTACCCAGGTGATGGGCGAGGCGGTCGTGCGCGAACTGGACAAGCTGGCGGCCTGACGACAAAGCCGCGCAGCACGCAAGCCGGCGAGGAAGGGTACAGCGCAGCGATGCTCGACCAACCGCACGGCAGCGGCACCGTCGCCACGATCGAGCGTGCCATCGTGCTGGGACTCATCGCCTTGCTGCTGCTGGGCGTCTTCGAAGTGCTGCGGCCGTTCATCACCGCCATCCTGTTCGGCGCCATCGTGGCCGTTGCCGCCTGGCCGGCCCGCGAGGCGTTGGTGAACGCCGGCCTGCCCCGCGGCGGCGCCGCCGCCCTGCTGCTGGTGTTGGCGATCTGCCTAGTGGCGCTGCCGGCGCTGGTGCTGGCGCCGGGGCTGGCCAACCAGGTGGAGCATGCCGGCGAGCACCTTGCCGCCGCTTTGGCCACCGTGCCGCCCAGGCCGCCGCGTTGGCTCGCCGGCCTGCCGCTGATCGGCGAGGAGATCGTCGCCCTGTGGTCCACCGCCGCCAGTGGCGAACTGCATGACCTGGCGGTGGCCCTGGCCCCGTATTCCGAATCGGCGCGCCACGGCCTGGTCGCGGTTGCCGCCGGCCTCGCCGACAGCCTGCTGCAACTGGTGCTGGCGCTGGCGGTGGCCACCATGTTCTGGATTCATGGCCGCGAACTGGCCCTGCAGTTGCGCGACATTCTGTTCCGGCTGGGTGGCGAAGCCGCCGCGCAAACCCTGGACACCGCCGGCGGGTCGGTGCGTGGGGTCGCCTACGGCGTCGTCGGCACCGCGGCCCTGCAGGCCGTGCTGATGACCGCGGCGCTCGCCGCGGCCAACATCAAGGGCGCCGCCGCGCTTGGCTTCATCATCCTGGTGCTGGCGCTCAGCCAGATCGGCTTGCCGCTGGTCTATGGCATCGTGTTCGGCGCCGCATGGTGGAGCTTCCATATCGGGTCGGTGGGCTGGGCGATTTTCCTGCTCGCCTGTTGCGTGCCGCTCAGCGCCTTGGACAATGTGGTGCGGCCCTGGCTGATCAGCTTCGGCGTGCCGATGCCGCTGGTGCTGGTCTTCCTCGGGGTGTTCGGGGGATTCCTCTCGTTCGGCTTCCTGGGCCTGTTCATCGGCCCGATCGTGCTGTCCGTGGCCTTCACGCTGCTGTCCGCCTGGCGCAGCCGGGCAATCCGGTAACGCCGGTCCGTACCGCGGGCGTTTTTTCCGCCACCGGCGGCGGTCACGTGTGCTATAGCGCCCCGCCGCCGCCGGAACCGGGATGGACCCCGATCAGGAGCGGCGTGGCCGTTGGCGGCCGCTCGCCAGCGGGACCGCGTGTCCCGCCCTATTGAGGCCAGGGGACAGGCAGTTGAAACAGTCCGACGACCAGACGCAGCAGCAATTCGGTTCGGCGGGCCGCCAGGCCGGAGACGCCGAGCCGGACGCCGCGCGCATCATGGCCGTGGCCGCCGCCGCGCAATACCACGGCATCCGCCTCGATCCGGATACGCTGCATACCGCCCCGGGCGTCGCCCCGGTCACCGCGGAGCTGATGGCATGGGCCGAGGCCGGCGGCCTGCGGGCGAAGGCAGGCAAGTTGAGCTGGCGCCGGCTCATGAAGCTGCGTTTCGCCGGTCCGGTGGTGTTGCTGCTCGACAATGGCGGTGCCGCGCTGATGATGCGGGCCGACCGGGCGCATAACATCGTCTGGCTGCGCGACCCGTCGGTGCCGCGCGATCAGGACGGCGTTCCGGTCGACGAGCTTCGCTTGCGCCAGGTCTGGTCCGGCGAGGCATTGCAGCTCCGCCCGCCCACCAGCGGCCCGCAGGGCGCCCAACTCGGGTTCGGCTTCCTGCTCCGCCTGGTGATGGCGGAACACCAGCTGATGCGCGACGTCATGCTCTCCTCGCTGGTGCTCAGTTTCCTCGCCATCCTGCCGGCGCTGGCGGTCATGGTCGTGCTCGACAAGGTGTTGAATTACCGCAATGTGGCCACCCTGATCGCGATCATCGCCATGCTCGCGTTGGCCGCGGTGTGGGAGACGCTGCTCAACTACGCACGGCGGCGCATGATCAATATCGTGGGTACGCGGGTCGATGCGCGGCTGAATACGTTGGTGTTCGCTCGCGTTCTGGGACTGCCGCTCGATTACTTCGAACGGCGGCAGGCCGGTGCGATACTCTACCAGGTCAACCAGATCCAGCTGATCCGTGAATTCCTCACCGGCAAGATGCTCACCACAATGCTCGACATGGTGACTGTACTGGTGATGTTGCCGGTGCTGTTCTACCTGGATGCCACCTTGACCTGGATGGTGGTGGCGCTCGGCGGCGTGTGCGGCACCGTGATCCTGGTGTTCCTCAGGCCGGTGCGGCGCGCCTTCGGGCGCTGGGTGGGCGCCGAGATGAACCGCTCCACCGTCATGCTGGAAACGGTGCACGGCATCCGGACCGTGAAGTCGCTGTCCCTGGAGCGCAAGCAGCGGGAGCTTTTCGACGCCGTCACGGCCGAGTCCAGCGGCGCCAAGGAAAACCTCGGCTACATCTCCAACTGGCCGCAAACCCTCGCCACCATCATCGAGGCGATGATGACGCGCGGCGTGCTGATGGCCGGCGCCCTGATCGCGTTGATCGAAGGCCGCGGCAACCTGGGCGTGCTGCTGGCCTTCATGATGCTGGGCGGCCGGCTGGCCCAGCCCTTGGCAAACATGGCCCGCCTGATCGACGACCTGGAGGAGGTGCGCGGCGCCATCGCGATTGCCTCGGACGTGGTCAACAACCGCCAGGAATCGACGGCGCCGAATGTCGGCTCCCGCCCCGAGATCAGGGGCGACATTCGCTTCGACAAGGTCGACTACGGCTACCCGGGCACCAACGCCCTGGCGCTCGAAGGCGTGAGCTTCTCCATCCCCGCCGGCTGCTCGGTGGGGCTGGTCGGGCGATCCGGCTCCGGCAAGTCCACCATCACCCGGCTGCTGCAGGGCTTTGCCAGCGGCTTCGAAGGGGCCATCGAAATCGACGGCCACGACATCCGCAGCATCAACCTCGAATATCTGCGCAAGCAGTTCGGCGTGGTGCTGCAGGACAATTTCCTGTTCCGCGGCACCATCCGCGAGAACATCATTGCCGGGCGGCCTGGGTTGACGTTGACCGATGCGGTGGCCGCCGCCCGCCTGGCGGGTGCCGAGGAGTTCGTCGAACGCATGCCGGACGGCTACGAGACCATCGTGGAGGAAGGTTCGCCGAACCTGTCGGGCGGGCAGAAGCAGCGCCTGGCGATTGCGCGCGCGTTGATCCACGACCCCCGGATCCTGATTTTCGACGAGGCGACCTCGGCACTGGACCCGGAGAGCGAGGCGGTGGTGAGCGCCAACATCGCCCGCATCGCGCGCGGGCGGAGCATGATCGTGGTGTCGCACCGGATGTCGTCGCTGACCGAGATGGACCAGATCATCGTGCTGGACCGCGGCCGGGTGATGGACGTGGGCCGGCACCACGAGCTGGTGGAACGCTGCCCGGTGTACCGGCAGTTGTGGCTGCAGCAGACCCGCTACATGGAGGCCCAGCGCCCGGCGGCGCCGACGCCGGTGCTGGCGCGCGGCAGCTGAACAATCCGCGCCTCGCGGCGGCGCCGCTGGGTCGCAGGGGATTTTTTCGATGCAACCGGCACCGGCGGCAGGGTTCGCCGCGCGGCGGATCAGCCTGCACTTCGCCGTCGAAATCGCCGCCCCGCCGGCGGCGATCTTTCCGCTGCTCTGCCCGGTCCGGGAGCACGAATGGCTCCCCGGCTGGCAGGCGGATGTCATTTGCTCGCAGTCCGGACTTGCCGAGGACAACTGCGTCTTTGCCGCGGAGAACCACCTGTTCGGGCCAGCCATCTACTATATGAGCCGGCACGAGCCGGAACCGGGCATCGTCCAGTTCGTGATCTTCTATCCGGGCAAGGCCATCCAGAAGCTCGACCTTGCGCTGGCGCCGACGCAGCGCGGCACCCGCTTCAGCATGCGCAGGACCTATACCGGTCTGAGCGCGGAAGGGAACGCCGCGATCGATCGGATCACCGGGCCGGATTTCCGCCGGCAGTCGGCGGCGTTCACGCGCGCGCTCGCCGATTTCTGCCGCCACCCCTGACATCGCGCCGCCGCCGTGGAAAAAATTCCTTGCATGAACCGCCGATCCGCGCTATGAACAAAACGTGAATCCACCCCCCCTCCCGGCCCCGGTCCCGGCCATCCTCCCCGCCCTCACCCCCGACCTCACCGCTCGGCTCGGCGGCCTCTTCATCGCCCTGGTCAAGCTCGTCGCCGCCTGCTTCGCCCGCCACCCGCGCTTCGCCCTCATCGTCGTCCCGCTCTGCCGCCGGCTCACCCACACGCGCCAGCGCATCGAGCGCATGTTGGCCCGCCTCGCCGCCGGCAAGCCCGCCCAGCGCCGCTCGCCCCCACCCCGCCCGCACCAGCCCGCGCCACCGCCCGCCGCCGACCGCCCGCGCGTCCCCAGCACCCCGGCCTGGCTGCTCAAGGCCACCGGCTCCGAGGCCGCCATCATCGGCACCCAACTGGAGGCGCTGCTGGCCGAACCCGCGGTCGCCGACCTGCTCGCCCGCACCCCGGCGCTGGCGCATCTGCTACATCCGGTGCGCCGCATGCTGGGCATCGCCGTGCTTCCCCCCAAGCCCCGCAAGCCCCGCCAGCCGCGCCTCCGCCGCCCCCGGCCCCGGCTGTCCGCCCCCCGGCGCGAGCAGCTGCCGGCCTGGCTGCAGGGCCGTCCCCCGACCGCCTCGTTGCAGCCGCTCCCCTGGATGGTCGAAAAGAAGCGCCGCCCCTGAGCCGCGCATAACCACGCCGTAAACGTTACGATATCGTAATTACAATCCCCGCTGCAGTTCCAGCAGCCCGAACGCCGCCAGCACCAGCCCGGCCGCCCGGTCGATCCAGCGCCGCGCGCGCGCGCCCAGCGCATGGCGGAACAGCGTCACCAGGCCGACCAGGCCGCACCACCACAGCGCCGAGCCGGCGAACACGCCGCCCACGGTCGCCGCCGCCGTCGCGGCGTCGAAGCCCGACGGCGGCGTCAGCGCCGTGAAGATGGCGGCGAAGGTGATGATCGTCGGCGGATTGGCCAGCGTCAGCAGCAGCGCGCCCGCGTAGGCCGCCGGCCAGCCGATCTGGCGCATCGGCGCCGCCGGCCGGTCGTCGCCATCGGTGCGGAACGCCGCGACCCCGAGCCAGACCAGCAGCACTCCCGCCGCGATATGCAGCCCCCGCTGGTGGGAAAACAGAAACGCCGAAACGCCGGCCAGGCCGAGCGCCGCCACCGCGGCATACGCCCCGTCCGCGGTGGCGATGCCCAGCCCGCTCGCCAGGCCCTGCCGCCACCCGAGCATGAGGGTGCGGCGCATGCACAGCAGGCTCATCGGCCCGACCGGCGCCGCAACGACAAGGCCGAGCCCGGCCGCCTTGATGATCAGCAGGAGCATGGTCAAGCAGTACTCCGGGTGTCGGGCACGGAAAACCCCGCCGAGGGAATTCCGGCGGGGCTGTTGGCCGGTTCGGGTCAACGGGCGAAGCAGGGCGCAGGGTTTTGTCGCGCAACAGTGGCGTGATCGGGCAGGCTGGTCTATGTCACCGCCCTCGCTCTCTCTGGACCGTCCACGATGCTAGCCCAGCAGCTCGTCAACGGCGTCCTGCTCGGCGCCAGTTATGCCCTGTTCGCCCTCGGCTTCACGCTGATGTTCGGCGTGCTGCGGGTCATCAACCTGACCTACGGGTTCTATTTTTCCGCCGGCGCTTTCGCCGCCCTTTTCCTTACCCGCGATTTCGGCCTCGGCATCTGGCTGGCCCTGCCGCTGGCGGCACTGGCGGCCGGCGCCATCGCGGTGGTGCTGGACTGGCTGCTGCTGGCGCGGCTGCGCCGGAAGGGTGCCCCCGAGCTGGCCAGCCTGATGGTCACGCTGGGCGGCGTGCTGGCGCTGTATTCCGGCGCAAGTGCCATCCTGGGCTCCGATATCCGCCGTCTGCCGCCCGGCCTGGTGGCCGGCGCGCCGTTCGAGCTGTTCGGTCTTCGGGTGACCATGGCGCAACTGCTCATCCTCATCGCCAGCCTGGTGATGGTGGGCGCGCTGGTGTGGCTGCTGCGCGGCACGCGGCTCGGGCTGGCAATCCGCGCCATGGCGGAAAAGCCGGACGCCGCCGGGCTGATGGGCATCGACACCACGCGCACCGCGGCGCTGGTATCGTTCGTCTCGGGTTGCCTGGCCGGGGCAGGCGGCGTGCTGATCGGGCTCAACTTCAACGCCATCCACCCTTACATGGGCGAATCGATGATGCTGCGCGGTTTCGTGGTGGTCATCGTCGGCGGGCTGGGCGACATCCGCGGCGCGCTGATCGCCGGCCTGGCGCTGGGCGTGGTGGAGGTGCTGACCGCCGGCTACGTGAGTTCCGGCCTGAAGGAGGCGGTCGCCTTCGCCATCCTGGTGGGCGTGTTGTGGACCCGTCCCTCCGGCCTGTTCGGCCGGCCGGCGCTGCGGCAGGCCTGACCCATGGACATGCCTGTCTGGCTCGACGACTTTCTCTGGACCTACCAGAACCTGGTGCATGCGCTCGGCATCAACGGGCTGCTGGCGCTGTCGATGTACGTGGTGCTCGCGGTCGGCCAGCTGTCGCTCGGGCAGGCGGCCTTCATGGGCCTGGGCGCCTATTTCTCCGCGGTGATGACGCTGAAGTTCGGCCTGCCCTTCGCGATCGTGCTGCCCGCCTCCTGCATCGCCCCGATGCTGTTCGCGCTGGCCATCGGGGTGCCCACGCTGCGGCTGTCCGGCGTCTACCTGGCAATCGCGACCATCGGGCTCGGCGAGGTGCTGCGCGCCGTCTACATCAACGTGGAATGGCTGGGCGGCGCGCTCGGCCTGTCCGGCATTCCCGAGCGGGCCGACTTCTGGATGATCTACGGCCTGCTCGCGCTGGCCATCGTCGCCCTCTGGCTGATCGGGCGCAGCGGCATCGGCCGCGCCATGGAGGCGATCCGCGAGGACGAAACCGCGGCCCAGGTGATGGGCATCGATGTGGCGCGCTACCGGCTCGGCGCGTTGCTGGCCTCCGCCGTGCTGGCGGGCCTGGCCGGGGCGCTGGGGGCGCATTCCTCCAGCTTCATCGGTCCGAACGAGTACGGCTTCGAGCCGGCCGTTACGATTTTGTCTTTCGCCCTGCTCGGCGGCATCGGCACGCCCTTCGCGCCCGTGCTGGGGGCCTGGATTCTCACGCTGCTGCCGGAAGTGCTGCGCGGTTTTTCCGACATGCGGCTGGTGTTCAACGGCGTCATCATCGTGCTCGCCGTGCTGTTCCTGCCGCAGGGGCTGCTGGCGGTGCGCATGCGCCGGCGCGCGGCATGAGCGCGCTGCTGGAAACGCGGGGGCTGACGCGGCGCTTTGCCGGCCTGCTGGCGGTGGACAGCGTCGACATGACGGTGCAGGCCGACACCGTGCACGCGCTGATCGGGCCGAACGGCGCCGGCAAGACGACGCTGTTCAACCTGATTTCGGGCCTCGCCGTGCCAAGCCAGGGCAGCGTGCTGTTGCAGGGCCGCGATCTCACCGCGCTGCCGGCCGACCGGCGCACCGCGCTCGGCCTGGCGCGCACCTTCCAGAACATCCGCATCTTCGGCGCCATGTCGGTGCTGGAGAACGTGCTGACCGGCCTGCACCCCCGCCGCGCCGCCGGGCTGGTGGCGACGGTGCTGCGCACGCCGGGCTTTCGGCGCGAGGAGCGGGCGCTGGTGGAGCGGGCGCTGGTGGTGCTCGACATGGTGGGGCTCACCGCGCGCGCCGAGGAGCGTGCGGCCAATTTGTCCTACGGCGAACAGCGGCGGCTGGAGATCGCGCGGGCCATGGCGCCCGGGCCGGCGGTACTGCTGCTGGACGAGCCGGCGGCGGGGATGAACCCGGCGGAAACCGCGGCCCTGATCGGCCTGGTCCGGCGCATCCGCGGCCTCGGCACCACCGTGCTGCTGGTCGAACACGACATCGGCTTCGTGATGGACATCTCCGATGTCGTGACCGTGCTGAATTTCGGCCGCCTCATTTTCCAGGGCACGCCGGCGGGAGCGCGGCAGGCGCCGGAGGTGCTGGAGGCCTATCTTGGCCAAAAGGTGGCCGCCCGGCTGGCCGAACGGGCACGGAGAACCCAGCCGTGACGACGCTGGTGGTCGAGCGGCTGCAGGTTTCCTACGGGCGCACGGCCGCGCTCGCCGGCATCGACCTCAGGGTGGACGAGGGCAAGATCGTCTGCCTGATCGGTGCCAATGGCGCCGGCAAGACCACCACCATGCGCGCGCTGTCCGGCCTGGTGCGTCCGCTCGCGGGGCGCATCATGCTGGATGGCGTCGATATCGCCGGCATGTCGCCGCACCGGATCGCGGCGTTGGGCATGCGCCATGTGCCCGAGGGACGCCAGATCTTCGCCGAATTGACGGTGGCCGAAAACCTCGCCGTCGGCGCCTGGCTGGTCGACGGGGCGGCGGAGATCGCCCGGCGGCGGCAGCAGGTGCTGGAGCGCTTTCCGCGGCTGCGCGAGCGGCTGTCGCAACTGGCGGGGTCGATGTCCGGCGGCGAGCAGCAGATGCTGGCGCTGGGCCGGGCGTTGATGGGGGCACCGCGGCTGCTGCTGCTGGACGAGCCGAGCATGGGTCTGGCGCCGATGTTCGTCGAGGAGATCTTCGGCATCATCGCCGACCTCAGGCGCGAGGGCCGCACCATCCTGCTGGTCGAGCAGAACGCCTCGGCCGCGCTGGAAGTGGCCGACCATGCCTATGTGCTGGAGACCGGGCGGATCGTTTTGGAGGGCCCGGCGGCGCAGGTGGCGCACGATCCGGCCGTGGTCGCTGCCTATCTGGGAGGCTGATCAAGTGTTGAGTCTGCTGATTGGTGCGGCCATCACCGTCGTTGCCGCGGTGCTGATCATCAAAAACTACCAGCCGCAAACGGTCCTTTTGGTGGCGGGCTTGATCCTGCTGACACTGACGGTCGTGCTTTTTCCCGACCAGTCGATTCTGTACCAGAAGGCGAAATCAACGGGCTGGCGGGGGTTCGACGTTTTCTCCTTCGTCAAGGAATCGCTGATCACGCAAATCAGCGGAATCGGCCTGATCATCATGGCCGCGGCCGCGTTTGCCGACTACATGGACCATATCGGCGCGACCGCAACGATGGTGCGCATCTGCATCAAGCCGCTCAGGATGATCAAGGCGTCCTATCTCATCCTGGCGCTGGGGTATGTTCTCGGCCAGTGCCTGCACATCGCCATTCCGAGCGCCGCCGGGCTTGCCATGCTTTTGCTGGTAACCTTTTTCCCGATGCTGGTGTCGCTCGGCATCAGCAAACCCGCTGCCGCGGCGATGATCGCCCTCACCTCGTTCATGGACCTGGGCCCGGCGGTGGGAACGGCGAACCTTGCCGCCAAAACGTCCGGCATGCCGGCGGCGACATATTTCGTGCAGCACCAAATTCCCATCGCGGTATGGGTCATCGGCGTGGTCGCCGTCCTGATCTTTTTCACCGCCCGGTATTTTGACCGCAACAGGGATACCGACATTCTTCAGGCGCAGGCGGAAGCTTCGGCGAGCGGGCAGGGCCGGAATGAAGCTCCGGGTTTCTATGCGATCCTGCCGCTGGTTCCGATCGTGGTCATTCTGGTGTTCAGTCCGCTCGTTATCAAGCAAGTGGACATGGATGTCGTCACCGCGATGATCTTCGGATCGGTTCTGGGGCTGCTCTGCGAACTGGCAATCAAACGGGACGCGAAGGCCGTCTTCAAAGGGTTCCAGGTGTTTTTCAAAGGCATCGGTTCCAGCTTCGCCAGCGTGGTTTCCCTGCTGGTCTGTGCCGATGTGTTCGCGCAGGGTCTGCAGGCGATCGGGGCCGTGGGCATCATGATCGATTCCGTGCGGAATGCCGGATTCGGCGTCAATCTGATGGCCGTCGTCATGACCCTGATGGTTGGCGTTACCGCGATGATCACCGGCTCGGGGGTTGCGGCTTTCTTCGCATTCTCGGGTCTGGCTCCGGGCATCGCGACCAAGTTCGGCGTCAGTGCCGTGACGATGGTGCTCCCCATGCAGTTGATGGCCGGAATGGGGCGGGCAATTTCACCGGTCGCCGGCGTTATCATCGCGGTCAGCAAAGCCGGGGAATGCCTGCCGTTCGAAATCGTCAGGCGCACCATCATCCCCGCTTTGGGCGGAATAGCCACGATGTTGCTGCTGAATTATGTCCTCAACGGCTGACGCCAATCCGCCGGCCGCTTCCGGTCATTGCTTCGCCGGGCCGGCCTGGCCGTATGTGGCGCTGGCAAAACGGTATTCGGCATGGCCGAACCACGCGTTTTCCTCGTCGCGGAACGGCTTCCACGAGTCCAGCGTCTTCTTGAACAGCGGACTTTTCCCCGCCAGGTCCGCCATGACCGTGGCGCTTGCGCGGGCGGCGGCCTGCAGAACCTCGGGCGGGAACGGCCGCAGCTGCGCGCCCGCCGTAACCAGGCGCTTCAGCGCCGGGGGATTCTCGGCGTCGTAGCGGGCCTGCATCCAGCCGCAGGCGTCGTAGCAGGCGGCTTGCAGGGCCGCCTTGTAGGTCGCCGGCAGGTCGCGCCATTTGTCCAGGTTCACGGTGGCCCACAGCGTCTCGTTGCCGGCCCACCACCCCGGGTAATAATAGAATTTGGCCGCCTTGCTCAGCCCGAGCTTCTCGTCGTCGTACGGGCCGCTCCAGGCGGCGGCGCCGATCGTGCCTTTGGCCAGCGCGGCGGCGATGTCCGCGGCGGCGATCTGCTGCGGCTCGCTGCCCATTTCGGCAAGCACATTGCCGGCGAGGCCGGCAACCCGGATCTTCAGCCCCTTGAAATCATCCGGCGTCTTGATTTCCTTGCGGTGCCAGCCGCCCATCTGCGCGCCGGTATTGCCGGCTGGGATGCCCAGGCAGCCATGGGCCTTCAGCAATTCGTTCACGAGGTCGAGGCCGCCGCCATGGCGCAACCACGCCATCTGCTGGCGCGACGTGAGGCCGAACGGCACCGCCGCGGCAAAGCCGAAAGCCGGATCCTTGCCGAGGTAATAGGAGGGCGATGTGACGCCGATCTCCACAGTGCCGGCCTGCGCGGCGTCCAGCACCGCGAACGGCGGCGCCAGGTCGGCGGCGGGGCGGATCTGAAAGCGGTTGTCGGTCAGGTCGGCGACCCGCGCGCACAGGTATTCGACGCCGCCGTTCAGTGTTGCCAGCGATTTCGGGAAGCTGGAGGCCAGCCGCCATTGCACCTCCGCAGGGGTTTGCGCGCCGGCGGCCCCGGGCAACGCCGCAGCGCCCAGCGCGGCCGACATGACGAAACGGCGCCGATCCATGTCGCGTCTCCTGTCCAGGGAATTCGCCTGAAGGCGCCGTGCGGAACCCGCGTAAGCCTACATGTTCCGCCCGTGGCAGTGCTTGAATTTCTTGCCGCTGCCGCATGGGCAGGGCGCGTTGCGTGGGCTGTTGCGCCAGGTCGCCGGATCGAGCGGATCGACCGAGTCGTTGCGCACCGGCCGGGTCGTCAGCCGGGCGTGCCCGCCCTCCGCCAGTTCGTATTCCTGCTCCGCCCCGGCCAGCGCCATCGCCGGTTCGGGGTGGCTTTCCACCAACCCGCGCGGCGGCGAGGGCGGCTCGATCGGTGCTTCGGCGCCCAGCTCCACACGCGCCAGCATGGAGGTCACCCGCTCCTTCAGCTCATCCAGCATGGCGTTGAAGAGCGCAAAAGCCTCGCTCTTGTATTCGTTCAGCGGATCGCGCTGGCCGTAGGCGCGCAGCCCGATCCCCTGGCGCAGGTGGTCGAGCGCCAACAGATGCTCTTTCCACACCGCGTCCAGCATCTGCAGCAGCAGGCTCTTTTCGACGAAGCGCATCAGGTCGGGGCCGAAATTGGCCGCCTTGGCAGCCATCGCCGCGTCGGCCGCCTGCTCGATGCGCTCGCTGATATGGACCTCGTCGATGCCTTCCTCGTGCGCCCAGTCCACGATCGGCAGGTCGAGGTTCAGCAGGCGGCGCAGATCCTCGGCCAGCTCGGCCGATTCCCACTGCTCGGCGTAGGCCTTCTCGGGGATGCGGCGGCCGACCATCTGGCCGATCATCTCCGAGCGCATGTCGGCGATGGTCTCCGACACGTCGCTCGCCTTCATGAACTCGCGGCGCTGCGCGTACACCTCGCGGCGCTGATCGCTCATGACGTCGTCGTATTTCAGCACGTTCTTGCGGGTGTCGAAGTTGCGCGCCTCGACCTTCTTCTGCGCCTTCTCCAGCGCCTTGTTGATCCACGGATGCACGATCGGCTCGCCTTCCTTCAGCCCCAGCCGGGTGAGCATGCCGCCCATCCGGTCCGAGCCGAAGATGCGCATCAGGTCGTCTTCCAGCGACAGGAAGAACTTGGACGCGCCCGGGTCGCCCTGGCGGCCGCCGCGGCCGCGCAACTGGTTATCGATGCGCCGGCTT
>CAIMEK010000805.1 GCA_903839965.1 uncultured Acetobacteraceae bacterium
GATCTTCGCAACCGTCTCCACCACCAGCATCCCAATCCAGGCCCCCCATCCCGGGAGCCATCGTGAACCCAATCACCAGAGGGGTCCCTTTTGGACGCCGATCACCCCTCCAAGGGGGTCCTTTTTCCACGCCTAATCACACGCCGGAAAACCTCAGGTGGCAATGAAAGTCGCCGAAATGTGCCGGTGGTGGCCATTGGTCGTTCCCAACGGTTGGGCAGGTGATCCACGCCCGAGCGGGGCTGGCGGACGGCTCCGCGCAGCAGTTCGGTCCGGCACTTTGGCCAGCGTTCACTTGGTGCTGGCCCGGCGAGGCCGGACGGGCCCGTCCCCCGTCAAGTGGTTTGGTCGCTGCAACGGCGCCCGTCGATGGGCAGCCGCGCCCAGACAGCGGGTCGGAGTGCCGGGGCCTTGATCGGAAGCATGATGCAGGCGGCCCGCTCTCCAATGTCGCTCCCATTCCAGACCGTCGACATTGAGGCGGAGGCAAGGTCCTACAAGCTTCGGCAGCGCGGTGCCGAGGATGGCGGGCACAATCAGCCGAAATCGGGATCCGAAGAGGCGGCACGTGCGGAGCATGAGGTGATCGCTGCGGTCGCGGACGAGCGCGAGCGCTGCCTCCTGCATCTTTGCTCGCATCTCCGCGCCGACCGGGACGCGCTTGCGCAGCTGCAGACGGCCATGGACATCGCCGTGATGCGCCAGGGCGCTGGTGAGACAAGGACCGAATTCCAAGCCATCCGGGCCCGCTACGGGGATGCACTCAAGAGATTGGCGCGCACCGCAGAGGCCGCCACGGCCGAGTACGACGAGTTCCGGGCAAGGAACCGGATCACCCGGATGGCAATCCACCCGTCGAACCGGGGGTTCAGCCTATCCCTGCTCGCCTTCCTCGCGTGCATGGAGTCGGTTTTCAACGCAGTCTTCTTCGCCAGCGGGTCGGATGCTGGCCTGCTCGGTGGAGTGGTACTCGCGTTCGCCTTCTCGGCGGTCAACATATCGGTCGGCCTCATCAATGGCTGGTTCCCGCTTCGCTGGATGAGGCACCGCGGCATACTCCTGAAAGCCCTGGGCCTGGTGGCGAGCGTCGCCCTTGGGTGCGCGACGCTCTTCCTCGTCGCGTTCATAGCCCATTACAGGGATGCGTCGGGAGCGTCCGCCGCTGATCCGCTGGCTGTTGCCTACATCGCGCTGACGACGAGTCCGCTGAGGCTGGCAAGCATCGAGTCGTGGTTCTTGCTGGCGCTGGGACTCCTTTGCGCGGGAGTCGCCGTTGCGAAAGGCTATGGGCTGAGCGATCCGTACCCCGGCTACGGCCCCGCGGATCGACGCATGACATCGGCGCAACAGGCGCTCGAGGTGAGACGCCACCATCTCATGGATGAGGCCACCGAAGCGAGGGACGCGTTCACCGACGAGATGCGAACGACGATCGAGTCGCTGCGCGGGGCGAGCACCCAGAGGAAGCAGATCCTGAACGCCCGCGCGCGGAACATCGCGGAGTTCGTCGCACACGAGGCTCATCTCGCCAACGCCGCGCAGCAGCTGCTTTCGATCTACCGCACGGCCAACGAGGAAGCCCGCTTCACGCCCTGCCCAGCCCACTTCGGCCGCGCCTTTGCCTTTCGCGACGCCGGTCTCGACCGACCGGATATCCGCGCGCTCCGGGAGGATCAGGGGCTGGAGGTAGACGCCGAGGGACTGATCGCTGAGCTCGACCGCCTGCGCGCCAGCGTTCTTGAGGACTACGAGTCCCTGATGCACCAAAATTGGGCGGGCACCAGGGCATGAGACGCCAGCCATATCGCCGCGGGGGCCGATACCGGGATTCCGGGCCGCGGAACAGCAATGCGATGACCTGGATCTTGGCCACCCTGTCCATCCTTATCGCGGGTGGAACGGCAGGGTGGTATGGCTGGAACCGATACGCGACGGTCCAAACGGACGCTGCCTCCCTCTGTCCGGTCCAAGGCCCGGTCGCTGTCCACGCAATGCTCCTCGACCGCTCGGACCCGATCACGCCGCTCCAGGCCCAGCGCATCCGCCAAGTGGTAGACCGGATGGTCGCCGACGCCGCGGTCGGCGAGCGGATCGACCTCTATGTGTTCGCGCCTGACGCCGCCTCGGCGCTGACGCCCCGACTGTCGCTCTGCCGCCCGAAGTCTGACGGAAGCGTCTGGAACGAGAACCCGGAGCGGATCCACCAGCGGTTCGTGGCGAAGTTCAAGGCGCCCCTGGACCAGGCGCTCAGCGAGCTGATCGCGCCGAGCGCCGAGAAATCCTCGCCGATCATGGAGAGCGTGAAGGCCGCGTGCGTGTCCGCTTTCGGGTCGTTGGCGCGTGGGACGCCTGCCAGGATGACCATCGCGTCGGACATGGTCCAGAACTCGCCGCTCCTGGACCACTACAAGCAGCGCGACTTCGACGCGTTCTCCCGGACCCCGGCATTCAACGAGGTTCTCACCGACTGCCACCGCGCGTCCGTCGATATCATCTACCTAGTCCGGCCAAGGGACGCCCGCGTCCAGGACAGGCGCCACCAGCTCTTCTGGGAGCAGTTCTTCGATCGCCTCAACGCGTCCCTGGACCGCCTGGAGGCGATCTGATGTCCGACATTTCCGAGCTCAAGGCTGAAGCTTCCGGCGCTGGATTGCCGCCGCTCGTGGGTCCCGCCGATCGCGCCGCGCACGGCGCCCATGCCGCGGCGTCGGCGGAGATGGTCGGCGACAGGCTGCGCGCGGCAGCCCCGTCTGAAATGAAACGCAGGGGCTTCTTCACCGACATGCCCGACCGCGGTCTGTTCATCGTCTTCGCGGGAGTCGGGTTCGTCGCGATCTTCGCGGCCAAGCAGATGAGGATTCCGTCCACCTGGGTGGCCATCATTGCCGTTGCGGACCTCATCGCCTATGCGCTGCTCGCCTTCCGCATGGACAGGTTCAAGGCAAACCCTGACGGACTTGGCGACAATTGCTACTACATGGGCTTCCTGTTCACCCTCGCCAGCCTCTCTTCAGCGCTGATTTCCATCCAAGCCGACGCGGCACGCGACAGCGCCGACCTTATCGAGGAGCTCATCGGGAGCTTCGGGGTGTCCCTCTTTTCGACAATCGGAGGGATCACGCTCCGGGTGGTCTTCATGCAGATGCGGCGGGAAATCGCGGACCTCGAGGAACAGCTTCGGTCCGAATTGCAGAACTCGGCGCGGCTGTTGAAGGACCAGCTCGCGATGGCCGTAGCTGACCTGGAGAGCCTACGGCTGCGCACTACTGAGGTGCTGAGCCATCAGGTCGAGGAGGCCGCGGACGGGCTCCGGCGCATGGCGGACGGGTTTGCCCAGCGAGTCTCCGAGGCGGGCACCGCCTACAGCGCCGCCACCGGGCAGATCACGGCCGCGGCGGACGGTTTCGCGGTGCAGGCAGAACGCGTCCTCGTCCGTACGGGCGAAATCGAAAAGGCGTGCGGGGACTCCGCGGCAGCCCTGCGTGACGCGGCTGACGGGGCCGTCGCTGAAATCGGCAAGCTGGTGCGCCGGGTCGACCAGATCGAAGTTCCTCCGGATCTCCTTACCCGGCAGGTCAAGGGCGCCATGACGCGGCTGCAAGGACTGGCTTCAGCCATAGGCAAGTCGACGGAGGCTGCCGAACAGCGCCAGGCAGCGATCGGCGAGGCCGCCAAGGCCCTCGACGGCCTCATCGCCGGCCTAGCCCGGGCAACCCCGCTGGCGGCGATCGAGGCTTCGGTGGCCCGGCTCGACGCTGGCATCGAAGGGACCGCCGTCAAGATCGAGGGGATGGGAGAGCGGCTGGACCGCTACTCTGGAGCCCTGGCGACCGTGGCGGAAGCCGCGGAGTGTCAACCGGCATCCAAAAAGGACCCCCTATCGGCGTCCAAAAGGGACCCCTTTCGTTGCGGCTTGTGCCGGTAGTCCATAGGGGGGACCCGCGCGCCGCGGAGTGCCCAGAATGAGGCTGACGTAGCGGCGCGCGGGGGGTCCCTGCGGACCCACCGGTGCAAGCTACGGGGTATGGTGGGAGGTATTCAGTCCCTGCCGAACCCATGCGGTGGGTCGATGGCCTGGATTTCGGCGAGGTCGAGGTCGCAAATCGCCTGCAGTGCGTCGCTGGTGGCGCTGTCTTGCAGGCTGGTCGGAACAGCTTCCAGCCAGGCGGCATACTGACGCTGCAACGCGGTCAGCTCGGCGACAGCGTCCCGCCACCGCTGTGCACGGCTGCGGTGATCGATCGGTCGGCGCGTCCGCACGACCGGCAGGCCAGCGGCCCGAGCGGTGCGGTGACGTGCCTGGCGCTCGGCATCGGTCATCGGCCATTCCCCGATCGGCTTGCGTGGCATGGTCAACTCCGAAGCGTGACGTCACGAAACCCCGGCCGCACAGGGACGTTCAGGCGCGGTTCTTGAACCGCCAGCTCTCGTTGCCGGTCTCGACGATGTCGCAATGGTGGGTCAGGCGGTCGAGCAGGGCGGCGGTCATCTTGGCGTCGCCGAACACGCTGGGCCATTCGCCGAACGCCAGGTTCGTCGTCATGATCACCGAGGTCTGCTCGTAGAGGCGGCTGATCAGGTGGAACAGCAATTGGCCGCC
>CAIMEK010000806.1 GCA_903839965.1 uncultured Acetobacteraceae bacterium
CGCCTTTTTTGCTTTTTGATCCCCGGTCGGCTGTGGCCGAAAATTGACCCTTGGTCAGGCCGTAAACGCCGTTGTTCTCGACGATGTAGACCATGTCGACGCCGCGCCGCAGCGCATGGGCGAACTGGCCGATGCCGATGGAGGCGCTGTCGCCGTCGCCGGAGACGCCGAGGTAGATCAGGTCGCGGTTGGCCAGGTAGGCGCCGGTGAGCACGCTCGGCATGCGGCCGTGCACCGAGTTGAAGCCGTGGCTGTTGCCCAAAAAGTAAGTCGGCGTCTTCGACGAGCAACCGATGCCGGAGAGCTTGGCGATACGGTGCGGCGGCAAGCTCAGCTCGAAGCAGGCGTGCACGATAGCGGCGCTGATCGAATCGTGCCCGCAGCCGGCGCAGAGAGTGGAAATGGCGCCCTCGTAGTCGCGGCGGGTGAAGCCGAGTTCGTTGGTGGGCAGGTCGGGGTGGTGCAGTTTGGGTTTAGTGAGATAGGTCATGGTTGGGTCACTCCGCCGCCGGCACGGATTTGCGCAGCGGCACGATCTTGAGTTCCTCGGCGATCTCCACGATCGCGGCGGTGATGAAACGCGCGGTGATCGGCGAGCCGTCGTAGTGCAGCACACGGCGCAGCTTGCGCGGATCGATGTCGCCTTCGTTGATGAGCAGCGTGCGCAACTGGCCGTCGCGGTTCTGCTCGACGATGAACACGCACTCGTGGCGGACGATGAATTCCATCACCTCGTCGCTGAACGGCAGCGCGCGCACGCGCAGCAGGTCGAGCGCCACGCCCTGCCCCGCCAGTTGCTCGGCGCTTTCGTCCATCGCCGCGGTGGTCGAGCCGTAGTAGATGGCGCCGAGCCTGGTGGGCGTGGCGGCATCGCGGCGCACCGGCGCGGGAACATGGCGTTTCGCCGTCTCCCACTTCTTCAGCAGGCGCTCCATGTTGCGCCGGTAGGCCGGCCCGTCCTCGGTGTAGCGCGCGTACTCGTCGCGGCTGGTGCCGCGGGTGAAGAAGCTGCCGCGCCGCGGATGCGTGCCGGGGTAGGTGCGGTAGGGAATGCCGTCGCCGTCGACATCGAGGTAGCGGCCGAACTCGCGGCCGGCTTCGAGGTCGGCTGCGGTCATCACCTTGCCACGGTCCATGCGCTTGGCATTGTCCCAGCGGAAGGGCGCGGTCAGCCGGTCGTTCATGCCGATGTCGAGGTCGAGCATGACGAACACCGGCGTCTGCAGCCGGTCCGCGAGATCGAAAGCCTGCGCGCCCATCTCGAAGCATTCATGCGCGTCCGCCGGAAACAGCAGCACGTGCTTGGTGTCGCCGTGGCTGGCGTAGGCGGCGCACAGCAGGTCGCATTGCTGGGTGCGCGTGGGCATGCCGGTGGACGGGCCGGCGCGCTGCACGTCGAAGATCACCGCCGGGATCTCGGCGAAATAGGCGAGCCCGAGGAATTCCTGCATCAGGCTGATGCCCGGGCCGGAGGTGGCGGTGAAGGCGCGCGCGCCGTTCCAGGCGGCGCCGATCACCATGCCGATGGAGGCCAGCTCGTCCTCGGCCTGCACGATGGCGGCGCGGCGCTTGCCGCTGGCGCGGTCCACCCGGAAGCGGCCGCAATAACGCGAGAACGCCTCCGCCAGCGAGGTGGACGGCGTGATCGGATACCAGGCGCACACGGTGGCGCCGCCGTACACCGCGCCCAGGCCGGCGGCGGCATTGCCCTCGATGAGCACCTTGTCGCCGACCGCATCGGCGCGGTGCACCTGCAGGCCGATCGGGCAGGACAGGTGCTTCAGCGCCCAGCCGCGCCCGAGATGGAACGCCTCGAGGTTGGGGGCAATGAGTTTCTCCTTGGCATGGAACTGCTCGGAGAGGAGCTGCTCCACCACGGCGGAGTCGATGCCGAGCAGCGCCGACAGCGCGCCCACATAGACCACGTTCTTGAACAACTGGCGCTGGCGGGCGTCGCTGTAGCGGGCGTTGCACAACGCGGTCAGCGGCACGCCGAGCACGGTGATGTCGCCGCGGAATTTCGACGGCGGCAGCGGCTTGGTGCAGTCGTAGAACAGGTAGCCGCCGGGGGTGATGGACTTGACGTCCGCGTCCCAGGTCTGCGGGTTCATCGCCACCATCAGGTCGGTGCCGCCGCGCGCGCCCATGTGGCCGGCGGCGGAAACGCGCACCTCGTACCAGGTGGGCAGGCCCTGGATGTTGCTGGGGAAGATGTTGCGCGGCGTCGCCGGCACGCCCATGCGGATGATGGCGCGCGCGAACAGCGTGTTGGCGCTGGCCGAGCCGGAGCCATTGACGTTGGCGAACCTCACCACGAAGTCGTTGACGGATTGTAACCGGTTCATGCCGGCACTCCCGCGCACGCGCGCTCGGGTTTCACCTGCGCCAGATCGAGCAGGAAGCGCTGCATGTCCCACGCGCCGGTCGGGCAGCGCTCGGCGCACAGGCCGCAATGCAGGCAGACATCCTCATCCTTGGCCATGATGCGCCCGGTCTTCAGCCCGTCGGCCACATACACGGCCTGGGCGGTGTTGTGCGCCGGCGCATTGAGGCGCTGGCGCAGCTCGGCCTCCGCGCCATTGTCGGTGAAGGTGATGCAGTCCACCGGGCAGATGTCCACGCAGGCGTCGCACTCGATGCACAGCTTCGGCGCGAACACGGTCTGCACGTCGCAGTTCAGGCAGCGCTGCGCTTCCTTGTAGGCCATCGCGACGTCGAAGCCCAGCTCCACCTCGGCCTTGATGTCGGTGAGCGCCAGCGCCTTGTCGCGGTGCGGCACCTTGTAGCGCAGGTCGATGGAGATATCGTTGTCGTAGCTCCACTCGTGGATGCCCATCTTCTGCGACGCCAGGTTCACGCCGGGCGCCGGACGGCGGCCGAGGTCCTCGCCGCGGCAGAGCAGGTCGATGGAAATGGCGGCCTGGTGGCCGTGCGCGACCGCCCAGATGATATTCTTCGGCCCGAACGCCGCATCGCCGCCGAAGAACACTTTCGGGTGCGTGGAGCGGAAGGTGACCGGATCGACCACCGGCATGCCCCACGCGTCGAACGCAACGCCGATGTCGCGCTCGATCCACGGGAAGGCGTTCTCCTGGCCGATGGCGACGAGGATGTCGTCGCAGGCCATCTGCACGGTGGCGCCGGTGGGCAGCAGCCGGCGGCGGCCCTTGGCGTCGTAGTGCGCCTCGACCTTCTCGAACACCATGCCGAGCAGGCGGCCCTCGTCGTGCAGCACTTGCTTCGGCACGAGAAAGTTGAGGATGGGGATGTCCTCGCGCATGGCGTCGTCCTTTTCCCAGGGCGACGCCTTCATTTCCGCGAACCCGCTGCGCACCACCACGGTCACCTGCTC
>CAIMEK010000807.1 GCA_903839965.1 uncultured Acetobacteraceae bacterium
CCGCTCAGGCTGACCCGGAGCCGGTGGAATCGGCTGGCGAACCTCACCGATCAACTGGGTCGGGCTTTCGTCAAAGCAAACCACCGGCCGTTCGGGATCGGCCGGTTTGCCATAGAGGTCGAGCCCGTCTTCCATGCAAGCGACATACGCACCGTCCACCTGGGGGATGCACCACATGTCCCGTCGGCACGGCTTGAGGTCGTCCTCGGCCAGACACCGCCGCACGGTCTCACGTGACCGCCCTCGGTGCTCCGTTCGCCGCACCATCGCGCCAGCCAGCAGGTCGGGCGGGCACGAAGCATCGCCGTCCTCGTCAATCCAACTGCCCTGCCGCCGCTACGCCCCGGTCAACCGGCCAAAACCTCTGTGCAGAGATACTAGCGCGACCGCAGCGTCGCCAGGATCGGCTCCACCCGTTTCTCCATTTCGACCCACGCCTGGGCGAAGCCGACGGAATCCAGATAGGCTGGTGTGAGGGCCAAGCCCCTAAGTTTCAACTGATGGTCAGGGGTCGCAATCACCGCTTTGATCGCGCTGGTCAGCACCTCCACCGTGTCCGCCGGAGTTCCGGCGGGCACCACAACCCCGGTCTGAGATACTGCAATTACGTCATAACCCTGCGACCGCATGGTCGGCACATCCGGCATCGACCAGTCGGGCTGTTCGTCGCAGATGCCAAGCACGCGAAACTCACCGGTTCTCTTGTACGGAGCTGTATCGACAGCGCCGCCTGCCAGCACCTCCACATGGCCACCGAGCAGCGCCATGATCGACGGCGCGCCACCTTCGAAGTGGACCGGGGCAAACCGCACGCCGGCGGCGTGCCCCAACATCAGCGTGCAAAGATTGGGAACTGCCATCAACCCACTATCACTGACGGTGATGGTGCCAGGACGGGCACGGGCCGCTTCCACGAGGTCGTGAAGCGTGTGATAGGCACTGTCGGCGCGGACAGCCAGCGTTGACGGTGAAAGGAAATGCCTGGCAATTGGCTGAAAACTGGCTCGCGTGTAGATGGCCGCGCGCGCTGGATCCAGGTAATGCGTTATTACCGTCGGCACTACGATGTAGGACATGGTGTAGCCGTTCGGTCTTGAGCGCACGAGTTGAGTTAATCCAACTTCCGACCCCGCACCGGGCCGATTGACCACTTGCACCGAGGTCTTCAGCAGTGGCTCGAGTGCCGCTGCCATCAGGCGAGCGCCGACGTCCGTAGCACCGCCGGGCGCGTAGGGCACGAGTACGGTGATGGGCCGACCGGCCTCGGGAAAGCTCGCTGCACGCACGCCGGTGCTGCCCACACCCAACAGGAGACACTGCACAACAGCAATGACAGCCATGATCAGCCTGACGTGAAACTGTTGCATATTTTCCTTCCCTCTTGCTCCACGCGATCGCCCAAGCTTCGTGCGAAAACGCCGGACACATGACTGCTGCCAAGCAGATCGCCAGCAAAACTTCTTGTCCCGCACGCGTCGCCCGCGCACATACCAAGTGCCGGTGCGCGCGGAAGAGTCGCGCCCATCCGCGCTTGGTATAAGCACCTGAGTCGACGTCCTCGGCAAGGCTTCTTCACTCGATGATCAGCAGCCCGTCCACTGCAGCAATGGATTTTTTCCCAATTTTAATTGGGTTGATCTCGAAGGTGAAGGTGTCCCATGGGGCGCCGGCGACGAGTACGGAGAACCGTGCCAGAAAATTAGCCAGCCGGTCCCGGCACGTGCCGTCGAGGTAGTTCGGTTTAGGCATCCGGCTAAATCAAACGCGCCTTCGATGTGGATCGGAGCGCGGGCGAAAACCACATCGTCGATGACCTCTGCCATTGAGTCGCCGAGCCCGCAGCCGACAACGACACCAAACTCCGCGTCTTGAAATGCGGTCACCAGCAGTATGAAGATGTCGATCCCCGGCGCGTCGGCGATTGCGCCTACGATATCCGGAAGATGGGCGCGGTACATGGGGTTATTCATCGCACCAGGCGTGAGGTCGACCGGATTGATGACGGACGCGACGGAGGGCAGCAGCGGCCTCAGCCTGTCCTGAGTGATGGGGTCTAACGCCGGCACCTCCAAACCCTCGCGGCAGCAAAGATCCGAGGCGATGACGCCGTTGCTACCCCAAAACGAAGCCAGGGCAACCCGGTTACCCGCCGGTACCTGCCTGGGCCGCCAAGCGGCAAGCTGAAGGCTCACGTCAAGAAGTTCGTCGGGCGAGAACACGCGGATCACGCCGAACTCGCGGAAGATGGCGTTGCAGGTGCGGTCGACCCCGGCGAGCCGGCCGGTATGCGCCAAAGCGGCCCGGCCACTGGCCTTGCTCGCGCCAGCTTTCAGGATCACCACGGGCTTTTGCCGGCATCGCGTCTCGGCCAGCGCACCGACGAGCCCCACCGGGTCCGACAGGCCCTCCAGGTAGACCGCGATCACCCGCGTCCCGTCGTCCTGGCAGAGCGCGCGGATGAAGTCGAAGATCGCGAGGACTGCCTCGTTGCCGCAACTGACGGTGACGCGAAAGCCGAACCTCAGGCGCCCTGCCCGGACGTGGGTGCTGAGGGAAATGCCGCCACTTTGACTGATCATCGAGATGGCGCCGGGCCTGAACCGGTCGATCTCGTTCAACTGCGAGCCAAACGAGGCAACCAAACCGATCGAAGGATTGATGATCCCAACGAGTTGGGGCCACAAAGCCCGATCGGCTGATCGCGACGGAGTTCCTTCAGGTGAGCTGCCCCCGGTTTTCTTGGACAGCGATTTGTCCA
>CAIMEK010000808.1 GCA_903839965.1 uncultured Acetobacteraceae bacterium
TCGCCTTCGCCGCAGCCTGCCCCGAAGCCGAATTGTTCAGCGGTTTGGTGCACAGATTCCTGCCGCCGGACCGTGACTGGCGGGGCCTACGCCCCGCATCCGCCACGTCCCGTTCACCCCAACATCTCCAATATTCAATCTGAAACAGCGACGAAAGCAGCGCATCGGGCGGTCATGCCCTACTCGCCCTCGATGTCATCCACGCTGAAACCCTGAATAAGACGGGCTAAGTCATTCCCAATTCGTTCCGGTCCAGCCTCTTAGGACGCCAGCCCGTGCGACAGCACCGGGTTGGCGCCTTCCAGAGGGGGAACCGTCAGGGCCGTCCGATTTGAATTGCGGGGCCGGCGGCAAGCGGCGAATAGCCGGCGTCGCGTGCAGAGAGTATCGGGGTCCTGACCGGCCAGGGAATCGCGAGTGCCGGATCGTTTCAAGCCAGTCCCCGTACCAGCTCAGACTGCTAGTCCTTCCAGACTTTCCATGGGGCGGCGCCGGACTCCCATAATTTCTCGAGGGTGGTCTTGTCGCGCAGCGTGTCCATCGCGTGCCAGAATCCGGCGTGGCGAAACGCCCGGAGTTCACCGTCGCGCGCCAGGCTCTCCATCGGCGCCGTTTCCCAGGGCGTGTCGTCGCCGACAATCCGGTCAAGCGCCGCAGGCTGCAGAACAAAATAGCCGCCGTTAATCACGGCATTGTCGCCCGGCGGCTTTTCGGAGAAACTGCTGACGTGGTCAGCGTGCATCATCATGGCGCCGTACCGGCCGGGCGGGATGACGGCCGTGACGGTGGCAAGCCGGCCGTGGCGGCGATGGAACGCGATCAAGCCGGAAATGTCGACATCGGCCAGGCCGTCGCCATACGTCATGCAGAAGCATTCGTCCGCGTCGAGGTAGCGGCCGACCTGCTTGAGGCGGCCACCCGTCATCGTCGCCGGTCCGGTATCGACCAGCGTCACCCGCCAGGGTTCGGCGTAATTCCGGTGGTAGAGCACCTCCCCGCTTCTTGTGTCGACCGTGACATCCGACGAGTAAAGCATGTAGTTCGTAAAATACTCTTTGATCATGTGGCCGCGATAGCCCAGGCAGATCACGAAGTCGGTCACGCCGTGAGCGGAGTAGATGTTCAGGATGTGCCACAGGATCGGCCTGCCGCCTATTTCGATCATCGGCTTGGGGCGGAGGTGGGATTCCTCGGAGATGCGCGTTCCCAGCCCGCCGGCCAGAATTACCGCTTTCATGCGCGTCGCCGCAGATAGGATTTCGGCCAGTAAGTGATACGTTTGCGCACCCGACCTTCATTGAAGACGAATGACGGCTCCTCAAGCGCGAAATCAGGGTTGCGCGCGAGAAATGCGTCGATCGCCGATATCGGGTTGTTCCAGGTCCAATCGGTCGAACTGCGGGGCGCCCCGGCAAGATCGGCCATGATGCCGTCGCAGGCCACGATATAGGAAGTAGGCGCGACCATCGGAGCGTAGGCGTCGAGCTCCATTTCGACATGCGAGCGCGTGTGGTTGCTATCGAGGATGACCAGCACCTTTTCATCCGGCCGGATTGCCGCCCGAACCGCTGCGAGGGTTGTCGGATCGACGGAGCTTCCTTCGATGAGCGTGATCAGTGGCGCCAATCGATGCGCTTCGATGGCAGCGCGGTTCGGCTTGCGAATTTCGATGTCGACGCCGATGACGCGGCCATGGCCGAGGACGGAGAACAGGCTCGCGTAGAATACCAGCGAGCCCCCATGCGCAACCCCGGTTTCGACGATGACGTCCGGCTGGACGCGCCAGATCACTTCCTGGATCCGGAACATGTCTTCCGGCAACTGGATGATCGGGCGGCCCATCCAGGTGAAGCCGTAGACGTATTTCACATCCCACCCGCACCGTAGCCACGCCGCGGAGACGGCCTCGAAGGCATCGGGAGTATCGAAGGGATATGTGGCGCTTGTGCCGTCCGGATGGTGAAGAGCTACCCGTCCTTCAGCTTCGTCGATGACCAGCATGGGACCTCCTGTCCAAACGCCACTTTCGCCAGCTCAGATAAAAAATCTGTTGATGGGGGGTCAAATGCCTCGGCCAGCCGGGCAATATCAATGGGCACGAAACGAACTGCTGGCGCATTCGGCAAGAACTCGGCGCGCCAGCCAAGGGTTGTGGACAATGTGGCGGCGATGTCGCGATGCGATACGTTGCAACCGGCCGCAAGGTTGTAAATCCGGTGCTTGCCGCGGAGCGCGATGGCCGGCAGCAGCCGGACGACGTCCGCCGCGCTGATGTAGTCCTTTTCGGACTCCGGCGCCTGGCGGAACACCACCTGCCCGGAGTCGCGGCCGGCGGCCATCACCTGGCCAAGAAATGTGCCGCCACCCGGGGGGGAGCCGTAGGCATTCGACAGCCGCACAACCCTGATGCCGGCACGACGATCGGCCAGGCACAGGGCTTCGCCCGCGAGCTTGGTCAGGTTGTAGAGGTCCGAGGGATCGGCCGGTGCGCAGGCCAGCGGCGCATCCTCGTGAGTGGTGGCCGCGCGGGCGTAGACGCGGGTGGAGGAAAGATACAGGAATGACGCGCAGCGCAACGATGCGAGACAACGCGCGGTGATGCCGACATGCGCCTCCGCCGTGTCGAGAGGGCGGGCGCGAAAATCGCCGGTCAGTCCGATGCAGCTGATGACATGCCCCATGGGCCGCTCCGATGCCAGCAGCGCAGGGAGCGCGGTGCGGTCCACCGCCTGGACCCTGCATCCGTCTCGCCGCAATGCCGTCGTCAGAGCGCGGCCGATTGTGCCGGTGCAGCCAAGAACAGTGAAATCCGGAATGTTCATTTTGGCTGCCCGCGCCAGCCACGCACCACCGCCGGCACGCCCGCGGCGATGCAGAACGGCGAAAGCTCCTTTCGCACCAGCGACGCCGCGCCGATGACGCATCCAGAACCGATTTTGGCGCCATCCAGCAGCACCACGTTCGCGCCGATCCACACGTCGTCGCCGATGACGATTCCGCCGCGGCTGGGCTTGAATCCCTGCATGCGGATCGGTCGGGTCGGATCATCGAAAGCGTGGTTGGTGGGCGCCAGGGTGCAGTTGGCGGCAATCAGCACGTCCCGGCCGATGCGAATGCCGTTGCCGCTATAGAGCACGCAGCCGGAGTTGATCACCGTGCCGCGCCCGATCACCACGTCGCCGCTGCCGCCGGCCGGCTTGATCTTCACGAATGCGTCGATCACCACATCGTCTTCAATGACGATCCGGCTGCCGCGAATCGAGTCTTCGATATCGGCCAGTGGCGAGATGCGTGCCGAAGGTGCGATCAGCAGCATCGCGCTACACCGCCGCACCGGGCGCTGCCGCCCGCTGGCACCAGTTCCGCCAGAGCGATCGGTAGGCCGACTCCACCGCGCGGGCCAGGCCGTTTGCATCGCGCAGCGGCGAACGCTCCATTCGTTCCCGCAATCCTTGCCGCAACACTGCCAGGGCTGGCTTGTCGCTGGCCAGCCGGATGGCCGTCGCGACATAGTTTTCCTCATCTTGCGCGACGAGATCGGACAAGCCGACGCAACCCAGGATACTCGCCCCGAACCGCCCCACGGTCGGGCGGTCGGCGCGCGTTACAACCGGCACGCCCTGCCAAAGTGCCTCGATTGTCGTCGTCCCGGCATTGTGCGGAAACGGGTCGAGCGCGATGTCGATCGTGCCGTAGGCGTGCCAGGTTGCGGGTTGCGGCGTTGTGAACAGCATTTCCAGCCGGTTGCGCACGATGTCGTGGGCGGCAAAACGGGCGGCGACCAAATCGCGGTAGGCAGCCTCCTGGAAAGCCTGACTGTTCAATACCAGTCGAGACTCCGCCACCTCGCACAAAATACGCGCCCATGCCGCAATTGCCCGATCGGTCAACCGGTCCGGGCGGCCGAAATAGCCAAAGCTGATGCGGCCCGTTGCCAGCGCCGGCAGCGGCGTCACCGCCGGCATGCCCACCGGCGGCTGATAGACGAGCGGAATGCGCGGCAGACGGATGATGCGCTCGCTGAACAGGGCGTCCGTGCCAAGCGGCGCCAACACATCGTCGGCGAGGAACGCGTCCATCGCGGTCATCCCCGAGGTGTAGCCATGCCCCAGGATCGATTCGATCTGCACCGGCGCCGGCCGCCGTGCGAATACCATCAGGCGGGTGCCGCCGGTATGTCCGGCCAGATCCACCAGCACGTCGATGCGATCGCGCCGGACCATGCCCGCGATCGCCTCATCGCTCATGCCGACGGTCGAACGCCACTGGTCGGCCAAGGCCTGGAACCGAATCGTCGTAGCGTCTGCGCGGGCAACTTCACCGTAGCAGAACAGCTCCACCGCGGCGCGGTCATGCGCGGCCAGCAGCGGCTCGGCGAACAATGCCACGGCGTGCTGGCGGAAGTCCGGCGACACGTAGCCGACGCGCAGCCGTCGCTCGGGGTCGGCGTCGTTGGTGCAAGGCGGCAGGGTTTCGGGTCGGGCATGTTGCAGATCCCACCTCTGATATTCAGCAAAGATTGCCTCGGCCGAAAGGTCGTCGCGATAGTTCATTGCGAACAGCAGATTGCTGTGGCCGCTGGCATAGTGGGGCCGCAACTCGAGGGCCTGCCGAAGGCACTGCGAAGATTCCGCATGGCGGGCCTGAGTTTGCAAAACGATGGCCAGGTTGCTCAAGGCACGATGCCTATCCTTCACACCGGGGAGCGCGTGGCGATGATGCGCCTCGGCTTCGACGGGTCGGCCGGTGTGGCCGAGCAGCGCACCAAGCGTTTCGTGTGCGTCGGCGTCATCCGGTGCCAGTGCCAGGGTGTGCCGCAGCATGGCTTCCGCCTGTCCGACGTCCTGGCGCGCCAACAGCGCCAGCGCCAAGCCACGCAGCAGCCAAGGCTGGTCGGGGGCCAAAGCGAGTGCCCGAGCGAACATGGCTTCGGCTTCGGCCGCACGATGGAGGTCGAGCAGAACATTGCCGAGATTGCCGAGGGCGGGGACAAGCGCCGGCTCGAGCGACAGCGCGCGGCGATAGGCCTGCTCTGCTTCCGCCAGCCGCCCCATCGTGCGCAACACGACTCCAAGATCGGACAGCACGTTTGCCTGCGGGGCCGCGCCGGAAAGCAATGCAACGGCATGCTCGCTGTCGCCGCGACGGAAGGCCTCCACCCCGAGCGCGTGCAACGCCTGCGGGGGAGTTGGATCGCTGGCGGCTGGCCGCCCGGCCCGCGCCCGCCATTCGTCCCAAAGCCAGCGGTAGGCTGCCTCGATGTCGCGGGCCAGACCGTGCGTATCGCACAGCGAAGAGGCCATGAAGCGCGGCCGCAACTGCGCGCGCAACGCGGCCAGCGCCGCTGGATCGGCCGCCGCCGCGACCGCCCGCGCGACGTAGCCGTCGGCGTCGGTGGCGACCCAGTCGTCCAGCCCGACCGCATGCAGAATGGCGGCCCCGAAGCGCCCCACCGTTGGCCGCCCGGCCAACGTAAGCACGGGCACGCCCTGCCAGAGCGCTTCGATGGTCGTGGTTCCCGCATTGTGGGGGAACGGATCGAGGGCAATGTCGATGTTGCCATAGGCTTCCCAAGTGCGTGGCTGCGGCGAAGTGCAGATCAGATCGAGCCGCTCGGGCCCGGCACCGTGCGCCGCGAAACGCCGCGCCATTTCGTCGCGTCCGGCTGGTTCCGCCAGCGGCGCGCTGTTGAGCACCAGCCGCGCGTGGGGAATGGCCCGCAGGAGACGCGACCAGGTGGCGATCACCGTATCGTTCAGCCGGACGGTGCGACCGAAATAGCCGAAGGTGACAAAGCCGTTGGCCAGCGCCGGCAACGCCGCAACCGGCGGCATGCCATCCGGCGGAAGATAAGCCAGCGGCAGGCGCGGCAGGCGAACCAGGCGTTCGCTGAACAGCGCATCGGCTTCAGCCGGAGCCAGCACCGCGTCGGCGAGGAACGCGTCCATGGCGGAAAGTCCGGTCGTGTAGCCATGCCCAAGCATAAACTCGATCTGCACGGGCGCTGGCTTGCGCGCGAAGGCCAACAGGCGGTTGCCGGCGGTATGGCCGGCCAGGTCCACCAGCACGTCGATGGCGTCCCGCCGGATCATTTTGGCCACGGTGGCGTCGGTCAGCCCGACGGTCGAGCGCCAGTGATCGGCGATCGCACGGAAACGTTGCGTCGTTGCATCCTCGACCGGAACTTCGGCGTAGCAGAACAGCTCCACCGCGGCCCGGTCATGCGCGGCCAGCAGCGGCTCGGCGAACAATGCCACGGCGTGCTGGCGGAAATCCGGTGACACATAGCCGACACGCAGCCGGCGACCGGCGGTGCGATCGAGATTGAATTGGTTGGCAGCCGGCAACAGGCGTGCGGCATGGCGCGTGTCCCATTCGCGATAGGCGGCGAAGATTGCCGCCGCCGTGAGATCGTCGCGGTAGTTCAGGCAGAACAGAATGTTGCTGTGCGTCAGCGCAAAGTCTGGCCGCAACGCGAGGGCCTGGCGTAAGACGGTTTCGGCCTCGCGCAGCCGGCCCTGGCGCATCAACGCGAGCGCCAGGTTGTTGTGGCCGTTCGGGTTGGCGGGATCGTGCCTGATCGCCCGGCGCGCTGACTGCTCCGCCTCCTGCGCGCGGCCGATTAGCGACTGCACCCAGGCCATGTTGGCCCAACCATCGGCGAAAGTGGGATCGTGGCGCAGCGCCGTCTCGAAACAGCGAACGCTTGCCTCGTAGCGGCCGGCATCGCGCAGGATATTGCCGAGGTTGTTGTGCGATTCCACCCGGTCGGGCTCGATCGCCAGCGCCGCGCGGACTGCCTTCTCGGCCGCATCGAGCCGGCCGAGGCCGCGCAGGATCGCCGCGTGGTTGGCGTGCGCCGCAGCGTCGTTCGGGGCGCCGGCAACGGCGACTTGCAGCCAGCGGTCGGCGTCAGCGAGGCGTCCGTCCCGATGCGCGATCAGGCCCGCGATGTGCGCGGCCCCCGCATGGGCGGGATTGCGCGCCAACATGTTCCCGGCCAGTTCGGCCGCGGCAGGATAGCGGCCGGACAAATAGTGCTGCTGCAGCAAAGGCAATTCGTCGGGGCCGAGGCGTGAGCGTAGCGCGAGGTAGGTTGCTTCCAGGCAACGCGCCAGTCCCGGCGCGTCGCGCAGTGGCGAGGCGGCAAATCGCGGCCGGAGCGTCGAGCGGAGTTGCGCCAAAGCGGGCAGATCGGCCGCGGCGGCAACTGCCTTTTCGACATAGGCCTGCGTGTCGTCCGCGATCCACGCATCCAGCCCGGCCGCGCACAGAATGCTGGCGCCGAGACGTCCAACGCTCGGCCGCCCCGCCAGCGTGACGACGGGCACGCCCTGCCACAACGACTCGATCGTCGTGGTGCCGGCATTGTGCGGGAACGGATCGAGCGCGATGTCGATGTCGTTATAGGCCGCCCAGGTCGCGGGCTGCGGCGTGGTGAAGA
>CAIMEK010000809.1 GCA_903839965.1 uncultured Acetobacteraceae bacterium
CCGTGATCGCCGTGGCGATCACGGTCACGATCAACCTGGCGTGCGGCTACGCTTTTGCCAAGTTCCGCTTCCCCGGGCGGGACGTCCTGTTTTTCCTGATACTCAGCGCTCTGATGATTCCCATCCAGGTTATCCTGCTCCCGGAATTTCTGGTGGTAAGTTGGCTCGGTCTGTTGAACTCGAACTGGGGGGTGATCCTGCCCCGCTGTGCCGAGGCGTTCGGAATCTTCATGGCGCGCCAGTTCATGCTGGGCCTGCCCGATGAGCTGATCGAGGCGGCCCGGTTGGATGGCGCCGGCGAGTTCCGGATTTTCTTGCGTGTCGTCCTGCCGCTGTGCCGGCCGCTCATCGCGGTCCTCGTCATCTTCACTTTCATGTGGCGCTGGAACGACTTTTCATGGCCGCTCGTCGTGCTGACCGACCAGGCGCACTTCACCATCCAGCAGGGGCTGAACCTGCTGAAGGGAGATCCAAACCCGAACTGGCCGCATGTCATGGCGCTCGCTCTGATCTCGATTACGCCCATGCTGGTGATTTTCGTTGCCTGCCAGCGCTTCATCGTCCAGGGCGTCGCGAACACCGGCCTCAAGTGACACGGCACGTCGCCCCGGCGCCGGCGCCACATGCATCCCCCCTTTTCTGAAGGAGCCACCAGCATGGTAAAGATTGCAATGATCGGCGCGGGCAGCGTCGTCTTCACGAAGAACCTGCTCACGGACATCCTCGATTTTCCGGAACTCCGGGACGTGACCATAGCGTTGCACGACATCGACATGGAGCGCCTCGAAACCGCGGGAATGATGGCGCGATGGACCGCGAAGCAGTTTTGCTCGAATGCCAGGGTCGAGGAGCATGCCAGCCGGCGTGCCTGCCTCGACGGAGCCGACTTCGTCATCAACATGGTGCTGATCGGCGGTCCAGAGGCGATCGTTCCGGAGTTCGATATCCCTGAGAAATACGGCCTGAAACAGACGATCGCCGACACGGTTGGCATCGGTGGCATCTTCCGCGGCCTGCGCACCATCCCGTTCATGCTGGAGATGGTGCAGGACATGCGGGAACTTTGCCCGGATGCCGTTTTGCTCAATTACGTCAACCCGATGAGCATTCTTACCTGGACCGTCTACAAGGCGTTTCCGGAGCAGCAGGTAGTCGGCCTTTGCCACAACGTCCAGTACACGGCGCGCGACCTGGCGGGATATCTGGGCGTCGCGCTGGACCGCCTGAGCTACGACTGCGCCGGCATCAACCACATGACCTGGTTCCTGCGTCTCGAAGTGGACGGGGAGGATGCCTATCCTCGCCTGCGCCAGGCCATGGCGGACCCGTCCATCTTCGCGAAGGACAAGGTCCGCTTCGAGATGATGCGCCAGCTTGGCTGGTTCGTGAGCGAATCAAGCCGGCACTGCGCCGAGTATGTTCCCTATTTCCTCAAAAATGCCGAGGAAGTCAGGAAGTACGACATTCCCGTGGGCGATCTCAAGAACCGCACGGCGCAGAAGATCGCCCGCTACCGGGAAAGTCGGCGCATGTTGATCGCCGGCGAGCCGTTGCCGCTCGAGCGCAGCGTGGAGTTCGGATCGAACATCATCTACGGGATGGTCACCAACCGGCCCCAGCTCATCTACGGCAACGTCAGGAACACGAAACTCATCGAAAACCTTCCCGAAGGTTGCTGCGTCGAGGTACCGGTGCTGGTCGATCGAAACGGGTTCCGGCCATGCCACGTCGGCAATCTGCCGCCGGAACTGGCGGCGCACTGTGCCCCGCACACCTTCGTGCAGGACCTCGTCGTGCGTGCCGGTTTGGACGGCGACAGGGAACGCGTCTATCGCGCGGCGATGCTGGACCGCCATGCCGCGGCGGTGCTCACCATTCCCGAGATCCGTTCGATGGTTGACGAACTGATCGAAACGCAAGCCTCGGCGCTTCCGGCTGGCATCGTACGGCCGAACACCCCGCGCGCCGGCAACTGAATAGACCGATCGCGGCCAGGCAGGCGGCACCCGTCGGCCGGATCGGCACTACCCTAGCCCAGGCTAATCGCAGCTCCGGAATTGGCGGCGGCGGCGATGATCCGCGTGTTGGCCATGCCCTCGCGCAAGGTGGCCAGCACTGGCTTGCCCTACACCACGGCCTCGATGAAATGCACCACGCCTTCCGGCACGAATCTGTGGATCGGCCTTTCCGACACAGCCGCCACAAGCGCGACCTTGCGCTCCCAAGGTCCGGCTATCGGGCCGTGCAACTCCCGCAACAACGCCCGCGCCGCACCGGCAGCTTGCCTAACTCGCGCAGCGGCGTACAAGGGGTGGCTTGCCCGAAACTGAGAGGATTTCGACTTGTCCCAGGCAACTTGGAGATGGAGCCCAGATCCGGGCGGGTCGGCGATCGAGCTAATCGTTGGGAATCGCGCCGAAATGGGTCTACTAATCCATTCTTGGAATAGGGTGGAATGGCCGCCCATCTGAAAAATGTCCGCTGAGGAGAAAAGTCAGATGACACAGCCCAAGGTTTCCCGCCGTCGCATACTGGGGACGGCAATAGCACTTCCGGCGGGTGTAGCCGTGGCGGGCGGCTTTGCCCGCAGCGCTATGGCGGCGCCGGTGAAGCTGCGGCTGGCCACGCCGTTTAACCTCGACCCAAGGCTTTCGCCAGCCAAGGTGTTCTACGACAGGTTCACCGAGGAACTGAAAAAGAACTGCGGCGACCAGATCGTGGTCGAAATATTTCCCGACAGCCAACTCGGCGGCGACGCCGATCTGATCCCGCAGCTGAAGTTCGGCACGGTCGACATCATGATGGCGGGTTCCGCCATCTGGGCGACGGTCGTTCCTGAGGTCGGCGTGCTTGATCTCGGATACATGTTCCAGGATTTCAATCATTTCGATCGAACGCTCGACGGCACGGTCGGCAAGGCGCTCGGGGGCATGATGGCCGAAAAGTCCGGGGTTCTTGTCCTCGGCTGGTCGCACAGCTTCGGCGCGCGCAATGTCCTGACCAAAAAACTGGTGAAGGTGCCCGAGGACCTGGCGGGTATGCGGATCCGCTCGTTGCCGTCTCCACCGGTCGTCGAAACGGTGCGTGCGATGGGCGGTCTACCGACGCCGATGCCGATCGGCGAGGCCTATGTTTCGTTACAAACAGGCCTGGTCGACGGCATTGAGCACGACTCTCCGACCATCCTGGCGACCAAGTTCTACGAAACCGCCAAATTCCTTTGCCTGACCCAGCATACGTTCCAGTCGATTCCCCCGATCATGGCCAAGCGGGCATTCGACAATATTCCGGCCAATCTGCGCGAAGGCTTCCTTGCCGCAGGGACGGCCGCGGTCGCCCATGAGCGTGAGATGTCACTGATCGCTGAGGCCCAGGCGATCGAGGAATTGCAACAGAAGCAGGGTGTCCTGGTGACCAAGTGCGACCGTTCGCTGTTCGAGGTGCGCTGCCGTCCGCTGTGGGACGATTACATGGCCAAGAACCCGAAGGCGAAGCCGCTCATCGCCGACACGATCAAATACCGGACCTGAGGCCACTACACACATGTTGACGAACTCGGAGGGGGCGAACGCGGTTTCCGCGCCCGCCTTCAGCATTGTCTTTGTTGCCCGGCCTATGTTGAAGGTCGCCGATGCCTGCGCGGGCGTGTTGCTAGGCGTCAACATATGCGTGGTCTGCTACTCGGTGATCTGCCGCTACGTGTTCCACGAGCAGTTCCCCTGGGCCGACGAGGTGGCGCGGGCCCTGTTGGTGGCTCTCGCTTTCTTCGGCGGGGCGACCGCGCTGGCGCACCGCAACAGCATCGGCATTGAGTTCTTCCGCGACCGCATGTCGCCACGCATCCTGGCGGTTGCCGACGCTTTTGTCGGCATCGTTACGGTGATCGTTTCGGCAGCCCTCGTACAGCACGGCTGGGAATTGGTCCAAGATACTGCCGACCAGACCACCGCAACCGGCCTACCGCAGAACATCTTCGACCTACCGATGGTAATCGGCGGAGTGTTCATGACAGTCTTCGCCCTCGACCTACTCTCGCGCAGTTCGCGTAAGGCGATCTTCGAGGCGATTATCCCGATGGCGGCGATCGCTTTGCTCTGGTGGACATTGGACACCTATGTGCCCGATCTCACCCCGGGGCCGCTGTCGGTGATGGCGATTTCGTTCATGGCCGCCTTGGTGCTCGGCGTGCCGATTGGCTATGTGCTAGCGTTCGCAGCGATTATCTTCATCACCTGTTCCGGCACCATCCCGCTGGAGGCCTTCGCCCAGCAGGGGGCGAACGGCAGCAACAATTTCGTTCTGCTCGCCGTGCCGTTCTTCATGCTCACCGGCTTCGTGATGGACGCCAACGGCATGTCCATCCGCCTGGTCAACCTGCTGCAGCATCTGATCAGCGGGGTCCGCGGCGGGCTGAACGTCGTCATCGTCGTGAGCATGGTGATCTTTTCCGGCGTCTCAGGATCTAAGCTGGCGGACGTCGCGGCGATCGGGGCGGTGCTCGTTCCCGCAGCGCGGCGCAATCGCCAGTCGCCGGCCGACGCCGTCGCCCTGCTGGCCGCCTCCGCGGTGATGGCGGAAATGATTCCGCCCTGCGTCAATCTCATCATCGTGGGATACGTGGCGAACGTTTCCATCGGTGGCCTGTTTGTGGCCGGCCTTCTGCCGGCGGCCTTCATGGCGCTGGCGCTCATTATTTTCGTGGTCCTGCAGGCCCCGCGCGAACGCGTCAAGGTGCTCACGGAGCAGCCGCCGGGCATCAACCGCCTGCAACTCTGGTGCAGTGCCGGGGCGACCTTCGGCATGATCGCGATCATCTTCATTGGATTTAGGATGGGCTTCGCGACGGCGACGGAGATTTCGGCGTTCGCTGTCGTTTATGCTGTCGTCGTCGGCGGCCTGGCGTTCCGGGAATTCACAGTCAAATCGTTCTTCGACCTGTTCGTCAGCGGCGCGGCCCGGGCCGGCATGGTGATGTTCATCATCGCGATGTCGCAGGCCTTCGCCTTCGTGCTGACGATCGAACAGATCCCGCACCATCTCGGCCTGCTGATGGTCGGGCTGGGCCACACCGTCGGGACCTGGGCATTCCTGCTGGTTTCGCTGCTGGTGCTGATCGTCATGGGGGCCATGCTCGAAGGCGCCGCCGCGCTGATCATTTTTGGCCCACTGCTAGTGCCGGTGGGCGTGCAACTCGGGTTCAATCCGCTGCACTACGGGCTACTGCTCATCCTTGGCATGGGCATCGGCTACTTCGCTCCGCCGTTGGGACTTGGCCTTTATACGTCCTGCGCCATTGGCCAGGTTTCGCTCGAAGCGGCGACGAAGCCTGCCCTCAAATACCTGGGGCTTATGTTCGTGTGTGCTCTCGTGGTTGCCTACGTCCCGGCAATTGCACTGACACTGCCTCAGTATTTCGGTTATAGATAATTTTACTGGTATGGTTTCTTGAGCTATCGGGTGTTTAGTCAAAATTTCACTGCCCGGCATCATCGCTGAGCACCACGGCGTTGGGCAGGAAATCGTGCGCCTGGATGCTGCCCCACAGCGCACCCTCGGTGGCGACGCACACCGGATCGGGCGTGGCCTGCAGCGTGGCGATGCTGAGACGCTCAAGGTGGCGCTGCCAGGCGGTGTGGTCGGTAAACCGCCGATCCGGATGCGTTGCCAGTTTGCGGATGACCGGCCAGGCGAGGGCGCGCTCGCGCATGTAGGCGAGCGCTGCGTCATTGACGACGTAATCCGTGTGCCCGGCGCGCAGCAGGTCGAGGAAGTTCAGTCGGCTCTTGCGGCCCGTGGTGCCGAACGTCGCGCGAAGGCGCGCGCGGACCAGGCGAAGTCGTCGTTGCCGATCTGCGTGCACACCCAGATGGCGCCGCGGTGCCGCGCGCCGGTGTCGTCCCGCTGATCCAGGCCGCCATCCGCAGTCCGGCCTGCAGCACCTCGCGGCTCTCGGCCACGACGCCGACCTGACCGTCGATCAGTAGGCGCATGACCTCGCGTTTCGAGATGCTGACACCGCGCGCCGGTGAAGGTGTCCCGCTTGTGCACCAGACGTTCGGCATGGACCCAGCACAAGGCATGCTGGCCGATGTCGAACTGTCCAGCATCGTCGCTGACCATCACGGCTTTGCGCAGGAACCCGTGCGCGCTCACGGCGCCCCATAGCGCACACTCGGAGGCGATGTGTACCGGATCGGGCGTCACCTGCTGGGCACTGATGCCGAGTTGCGCGAGGTGGCGCTGGCAGGCGGTCTGGCCGGCAAACTGCCGCAGCGGATGAGCGACCAATTGGCGAATGACCGGCCTGGCCAGGGCATGCTCGCGCATGTAAGCGAGCGCTGCGTCATTGATGACGTAGTCGGTATGTCCGGCACGCAGCAGGTCGAGGAAGTTCAGCCTGCTCTTGCCGGCGGTGGTAGCAATCCAGGCGAAGTCGTCGTTGCCGATCTGCGTGCACACGCCGTTGGCGCGGCGATAGCGCGCGCCGGTGTCGTCCACCGTGATCCAGGCCGCCGTCTGCAGCCCGGCGCGCAGAACCTCGCGGGTCTCTGCCAGAAAATCACACGATCGGCAGTTTCGCCCCGTCGCGCAGGAACAGCGGGATGCGTTCCAGTGGTGCCGGTACGCTGATGCGTTGCCCGCCGGCGAAGCATTGGCCGGTCCAGGCGCAGGTCCATTCCGCCCCGGCCGGCAGATAGACCGCCCGTTCGCGCGCCTGATAGTGCTGCACCGGCGCCACCAGCAGGTCGCTTCCGAGCATGTGGCAGTCCTCCACATCGGCGGCGGCCGGGTCGTCGGGGAATTCAAACAGCAGCGCGCGCATCGGCGGCGCACCAGTTTCGCTGTACTCGGCCATCAGCCGCATCACGTAGGGCCGCAGGCGCTCGCGGAGCGCGAGATAGCGGCATAGGATGTCGTAGACCTCTTCACCCCAGCTCCACACCTCATTGTCGCCGCCGGTGTCAGTGAACACCAGCACCGAATCTTTGCCGTACGGCTTGGCCGGCTTGTCCTTGAGCTTCGTCACCTCGTTGGGAATGCGGAAGCCGTGCAGGCGGAACACCGGGCAGAATGCACCCCACTCGAACCAACGCACCAGCAGTTCGCGGAACTCGGGATCCTCGCCGTTGCCTTCGTAGAAGCCGCCGATGTCGGTGGTCCACCAGCCCAGCCCGGACAGGCCGATATTGAGGCCGGCGCGAATTTGTGCGCGGAACACCTCGAAGGTGGAGCGGATGTCGCCCGACCACAGCAACGTGCCGTAACGCTGGCTGCCCGCCCAGGCCGAGCGGCAGAGGAACATGCCCTCCTGCTCGCCGGTGGCCTGCATGCCCTCCCAGAAGCCACGCTCGTGGAAGAACGGATAGGCGTTCAGCACCTCCATGCCGCCGCCCAGGTGCAGGCGCATGATTTCAGGGTGGGTCGGACGGCATTCCGGCTCGCAGGCATCGAGCCAGAAGGCGCGAATGCCGTATTGCATGTAGTTGCGCCGCACCACGTCGAACACGAAGGCGCGGGCTTCGGGATTGGTCGAGTCGTAGAAGGCGAGCGGTACCTTGTAGAGGGCGCCGGTGTCGGTATCGAGCTGGATCTTGAAGGTAGGCAAGCCGCGATCGGCGCGGATCAGCCAACCCTCCTCCAACATGCGCGGCGCGTTCTCGGAATTGAGGTTCACGGTGGGCCAGATCGACACCATCACCTCAATGCCCATGTCGCGCAACTCGCGCACCATTACGGCCGGGTCGGGCCAAGCCACCGGGTCGAACTTCCAGTCGCCGTGGTGAGTCCAGTGGAAAAAATCGATAACGATACACGACATCGGCAGACCGCGCCGATGGTGCTCGCGCGCGACCGCGAGCAGTTCCTCTTGGTTGCGATAGCGCAGGCGTGACTGCCAGAAGCCCGAGGCCCATTGCGGGAAGGCCGGCGCGTGGCCAGTGGCATCGGCGTAGTTCTTCATGATTTCGGCGGGCGTGCCGGCGGTGACCCAGTAGTCGAGCTGGCGGGCGCAGTCGGCGCGCCAGCGGGTCAGGCTGCGGCCCAGCTCGATGCGCCCGACCGCCGGGTTGTTCCACAGGAAGCCATAGCCGCGGCTGCTGACGGCGAAGGGAATGTTGACCTCGGAATTGTCCTGCAGCATCGGCAAGACGCAGCCCTTCTGATCGAACAGTCCGTGCTGGCGCTGGCCAAGGCCCCAAAAGCGCTCGCCGTCATGCGCGCGGAAGGTGGTCTCGATGGTCCATGTCTCGGCGGAATCCGCCTTGTAGTGGCGCGCCGGCGGCCATGCGAAATGCGGGCGCTGCTCGGTGAGCAACTCGCGGCCGGTGACCAAGTCGGTGAAGCGGACATTGAGTTCCTGCTTCGGCTCGCCGTGGGTGTGCCCCACGGACACATCGCAGGCCAGGCGCCCGTTGACCATTCGCGCGGTCTCGACGCCGAGGGTGACGGTGCCGGGGCGGCGGGCCTCGGCGAGCAGGGCGGAGAGCGCGTCGTCACGCATGCCCTGGGCGACAGTGCCGCGGAGGCGCAGCCCGTCGGGTCCCCAGGCATCGATCCGGATGGTTTCGGCGTTGTAGCGGCACAGCAGGGCGCCGTCCTGCTCGGTAAAGCTCGGACCCATTGACGTTTCTCCCTTGCGGCCGGGGCCGATGGAGGTCCCATGCCAAAATCGTTTTTGGATATGCCACGCGGATTGGCGGCCCGTCAACAGCCACCCACCAGTCTGCGATATGGCAGTCCATGGATACGTCAATTGAGAGTATCTGGTGAAATAGCGGGGCGCCGATATGCCGGAAGACCCAAACCTTCAGCCGAGATCGGTTTTGGAAGTCCCAAAACCCCGGTTGCGCCTGACCTAGCCGTGCCCTGGCGGCGGGCCGGCGGCATCGGAGGCGCGCGCCACCAATTCGGGCATCCAGACCTCCTGCAACCCGGCCGGATCCTGCCCGCCGAGCACGCCCAGCAGCATCTCGGTGGCGCGCTGCCCGGCAGCGCGGAACGGCGCGCGGAAAGTGGTGAGCGGCGGGTTGGCGTAGCTACCCAGCGGGTTGTCGCCGCAGCCGATCACCGCGATATCGTGCCCGGCGCGCAGCCCGTCCTGCTCCAACGCCCTCAGCGCACCCAGCGCCAGCGCGTCGTCGCCGCAGATCAGCGCGGTGGGGCGGGGGGGGTGCGACAGCAACTCGCGGGTGGCTGCCATGCTGGCCGACTCGCTCATCTCGGCGTGAACCACCAGGTTGCGGCTGCGCCTGAGCCCGGCCTCCAGCATGGTCTGCTCGTAACCCTGCCGGGCGTGTGCGCTGTACATCAGCGTGGCCGGGCTGTTAAGCAGGGCAATCCGCTTATGCCCAAGGCCGATCAGGCGTTGGCACGCCATGCGGGTGAAGGCGGCGTGGTCGATATCGACATAGGCGAACGGCTCGGTGGTCTCGCTGCGTCCCACTGTAGCAAACGGAAAGCCGCGCCGCAGCAGCCAGATCAGCCGCTCGTCCGACCGCCGCGTGCGGCACAGCAGCACCGCCTCGACCTGATGCTCCTCGACCATACGGCGCAGGCAGGCGAACTCGTCCTGCTCGGATTTCGCGGTGTTGACCACGAGATGGAATTCGGTTTCACGCAACGCCTCGTCGATGCCGGCGAGCATTTCGAGTTGGAAGAAGTTCACCGACGAGCCGCGCGGCGGCGAGAGCAGGAAGCCGATCGCCTCGGCGCGTCCGGTGCGCAACTGCCGCCCGGCGGCACTGGCGCGATAGCCCAGGTGCCGGGCCGCCTCCTCGACGCGCCGACGGGTTTCCGCGCTGACGTCGCTGTAGCCGTTGAGCGCACGCGAGACCGTGCTGGCGGACAGTCCGATGGTTTTTGCAAATTGGGCGAGGTTCACGGGAGCACTCTACTCCAAAATCGATTCTGTTGACAGCCCGACATGCGCCCGCTATAGAATGACGAAACGTCTAACCGCGACCGCCCTCGCCCCGGCTGGGTGTACACCAGCGGGACGATGAGTGGGACGTTTCTGCCGGGAGAAGAAATGTCCAGCGTCAGTCTCCGAGGCCTGGAGAAACATTATGGCACGCAGCGCGTCATCGCGCAGCTAGACCTTGAGATCGTCGATCAGGAATTTCTCGCGCTCGTCGGCCCGTCCGGCTGCGGCAAATCTACCCTGTTGCGCATGATCGCCGGTCTCGAAACCCCCACCGGCGGCACCATCCTCATCGACGGCCGACGCATGAACGAAGTGCCGCCGATGCACCGCGACGTCGCCATGGTGTTTCAGAACTACGCGCTCTATCCGCACATGTCGGGGGCCGGCAACATGAGCTTCGGCCTGCGCATGCGCCACGAAAGCCGCAACGTCATCGAGGCCGCGGTGGCCGAGGCGGCCGGCGCGCTCAACCTGGCCGACTACCTCGCCCGCCGCCCCACCGAGCTGTCCGGCGGGCAGCGCCAGCGCGTGGCGATGGGCCGCGCCATGGTGCGCGCGCCGCGGCTGTTCCTGTTCGATGAACCGCTGTCCAATCTCGATGCCAAGCTGCGCGTGCACATGCGCACCGAGATCAAGGCGTTGCATCGCCGCCTGCAGGTTACTTCGATCTACGTCACGCACGACCAGATCGAGGCGATGACCATGGCCGACCGCATCGTGGTGCTGAACGGCGGCAGCATCGAGCAGATCGGTACGCCCGAGGAGCTCTATGAGCGTCCCGCCAACCTGTTCGTTGCTGGCTTCATCGGCTCGCCGTCGATGAACATGCTGCCCGGCGTGGTCGCCCCCGATGGTGGGCTGGTGCTGGAGTCAGGCGTGTGCCTCTCGGGCCTTACCCCGCCTGCGCCGCCGGGGCAGACCGTCATCCTCGGCGTGCGGCCCGAGCACATGGCCTTCAACCCGGCGGCCGCCAGCGCCACCGTGCGCGTGCTGGAAGTGCAGCCCACCGGGGCGGACACCATCGTGGTGTGCGACCTCGCTGGCCTGCCGCTGATCGCCAGCCAGCGAGACTACGCCCATCTCGAACGCGACAGCGAGGTTCCCGTCAGCTTCACGCTGTCGCGGCTTCATTGGTTCGACCAGACGACCAAATCCGCCTTGCGGCCAAATTGAACAAAGCGCGCGGCGACCTGCCAGCGCGCAGAACGAGGAGAATCGGTGCATGAAACGGCGTAACTTCTGCGCTTTGGCGACGGCAGGTTCGGCCACCCTCGCGCTCGGTGTTCAGCCGGCTCGGGCAGCGGCCACCACGGTCCAGTTGTGGCACATCTTCGGCTATTCCACGGAGCCGGGGCTGATCAATATCGGCCGCTTCAACGAAGCTCGCACGGACATCCAGATCGACGGCAAATCGATCCCATTCGGGCAGCTCTCCCAGCAGCTCGTCAAGGCGGTTGCCACCGGCGACGTGCCCGACCTGATCACCATCGACAACCCCACCGTCGCTAGCTTCGCCAGCCAGGGCGTGCTGGAAGAGGTCGGCGCCCGCGTGGCCGCTTCGAAGACGCTGGCCAAGGACCGCTTCTTCCCAGGCTCCTGGGCCACCACGATCTATAATGGCAAGCAGTTCGCCGTGCCGGGCGAGGTCAACACGCTGTTGTTCTATGTCAATCTTGACCTGCTGCGCGCCGCCGGCATCGAGCCCACGAAGCTGCCGCAGACCTGGGCCGAGCTCACCGCCGCGGCCGCCAAGGTTGCCGACCCCACGAAGGGCAAGTACGGCGTCGGTGTCTCGGCGATCCAGACCGAGGAAGGCACCTTCCAGTGGTTGCCGTTCCTGCAACAGTCGGGTGCCGGTCTCAAGGATCTCGCCTCGCCGGATGGCGTAGCGGCGCTGCAGCTCTGGGTGGACTGGGTGCAGAAGGGCTACGCCTCGCGCGATATCCTGGTGAAGCGCCAATCGGAAATGACCGACGCGTGGCTGGCTGGCAATTCGGCCTTCTCGCTGAGCGGGCCGTGGGAATTGCCGCGAGTGCTGCGCGACGTGAAGTTCAACTGGACTGTCATGCCGATGCCGGTGCGCGAAGGCAAGAACATCCGCGCCACCGCGCTGGGCGGCTACGTCTGGGCGATCCCCAAGGGGGCCAAAAACATTGACGCTGCCTTTAAAGTCGTCGAATATATGCTCACGCCTGAGCAGGCCGTGCGCTCATTCATCGGCGGGCGCCTGCCCGCGGTGCAGGACGTGCAGCCACCGGCCGATCTGCCACGCGCTGAGGTCTACGCAGCCTATGAAGGGCAGCTCAAATATGCCCGCCCGCGCGGTCCTTCGCAGGACTGGCCACGGATTTCCGAAGCCTTGCAACGCGCCATCCAGCAGGCCATCACCGGCCAGCAGACCGCACAGCAGGCGCTGTCCACCGCTTCGGTCACCATCGCGCCGCTGATTCAGCGAAATCCGATCGAAGGCATGTAGGCAACGGCGGCAACGCGCAGTGTCCTTCCCACATCGTCGCTCCCTGGACATCACGCCGTGGCGGATGTTGCGCGACCGCTTCCTCGATTCCTCGGCGATCTGGGGCCTACTGGTTGGCGCGGCGGCGCTGTTCCTGGGGCTGCTGGTCGGCTACCCGATCGTCTACAACCTGGTGATGAGCGTGCAGGAAGTCACGCTCGGCAACCTGCCGTCGTTCAGCCGCCCCTGGGTCGGGCTCGACAACTACCGCGCGCTGCTGGCCGATCCGCTGTTCTGGCTGGTGGCGAAAAACACGCTGATTTTCACCGTGGTCAACGTAGCGGCGCAGTTCGTGCTCGGCCTGGGGCTGGCGCTCTATTTTCAGCTCACCTTTCCCGCCAGCGCATTCCTGCGCGGGCTGGTGCTGGTGGGTTGGATGCTTCCTCCGCTGGTGATCGGCGCGGTGTGGAAGTGGCTGCTCGGCTCCGATGGCGGTTTCGTCAACTACGCGCTGCAAAGCCTGGGCTTGATCAACAGCCGCATCTTCTGGCTATCCGACCCCGGTCTGTCGCTGATCGCGGTGACGATGGCCAACATTTGGTTTGGCGTGCCCTTCAACATGATCTTGCTGGCCGCAGGCCTGGCCGGCATTCCCAACGACATCTACGAGGCCGCCGCGCTTGACGGCGCGGGCCGGGGGCGGCGCTTCATCTGGATCACGATGCCCATGCTGCGTCCGACCATCTACGCGCTGCTCTCTCTCTCCACGGTCTATACGCTGCGCGCCTTCGACCTGATCTACACCATGACCCATGGCGGACCGCTCGACAGCAGCAACATCTTCCCGGTTTGGTCGTATCGCATAAGCTTCGAGCTGTTCGACTTCGGCGGCGGCGCGGCGATTGCCACCGCGATGTTCGTCGTCGTGCTGGTGGTGGCGCTGGCCTACGTGCGCAGCGTGAATGCTGAGCGCCCGACTTGAGCGCGCCTTGGTTCCCCGAGGACGGTGGCGGCGGCGCACGGCGCGCCTTCGCCGCGATCACCCCCGGGCTACTGACGGCCGGCGGCATTATCATCGCCGCGATCTACCTGTTCCCGGTCTACTGGATGGTGATCTCGGCTCTGAAGCCGAACCCCGAGTTGTTCGCCTCCATCCCCACGCTCTATCCGCATGCGCCGACGCTGGCCGCCTTCCGTTGGATCTTCGAGCGCGAAAACGTCGGGCTTTACCTGCAGAACAGCGCCATCATCAGCTTCAGCGTCACCGCGCTCACCTTGCTGTTGGCCACCGGCGCGGCCTACGCGCTGGCCCGCGCGCGCACCTTCTGGACCGCGGCGATGGTGGTGGGCATCATGGCGGTGCAGGTGCTGCCGCCGCCGCTGCTGGTGACGCCCATGTTCGTCATCTTTCGCCAGATCGGCCTGGTGAACACCCAACTCGCGGTGATCCTCGCCACCACCACGAAAGTCCTGCCCTTCGCCATCATCATGTTGCGCACATCGTTTGCGCAAATCCCGGTGGAGCTGGAGGACGCGGCGCGCGTCGATGGCTGCCCGCGCTTCATCGCCTTCTTCCGCATCACCCTGCCGCTGGCACGCACCGGCTACATCGTCGTCAGCTCGCTGGTGTTCCTGCTAGCCTACGGCGAATTCGTCTATCCCCTGTCGCTGGTCAACCGCAAGGAACTCCAACCCGGCCCTGTCGGCCTCTACTCCTTTGTCGGCGCGGACTTCGCCGACTGGTCCGACGCCCTCGCCTTCGCCACCGTGTTCGTCATCCCGGTCATCGTGCTCTACATGTTCCTGCAACGCCGCATCGTCAGCGGATTGACGGCGGGGGCACTGAAGTAGGGCCATAGGCGCTGGCCCTGGACGGGAAGACCCCGGAACGCAAGCAGCTCTCCACCCTGGAAGGTTGGAGGGCCTGGACCGCTCCTCGCGGGGTAGCCATTCGTCTGCCCGGCACGCTTCTGCTCGGAACTCCGTGCACAACCGTGGCTTACCGCCCGGCACCCTTTTCAGCCCATCTATCCTGCCAAAGCCCTTTCAGGAGCTGCACCGTTGTTTTGACTTTGAGCGCACGGTCAGAGATTATACCAGTGCCCTGAAGGGTTGACTCGTTCGTGTTTTCCGC
>CAIMEK010000810.1 GCA_903839965.1 uncultured Acetobacteraceae bacterium
ATCGACCTGAACCTTTCGTTCGACGCGTGGGTATTTCATCCGCAGATTGGAGAGGTAACCCGTCTGGCTCAGCGGTTCCCCGAGGCCAACATCATCCTTGGGCATATGGGGGGAATTTTGGGCTACGGGCCCTATGCCAATCGCAAGGACGAGGTTTTCGCTGCCTGGAAAGGATCCATGGAGGAGCTGGCTACTTGCGGCAACGTCAGCGTCAAGCTTGGGGGGCAGGTCATGCGGTTGGCGGCCTTCGACTACGGCAAGCTGGAGCGGCCGCCCGGATCGAAGGAACTCGCTTCGGTATGGCGCCCGTACTTCGAGACTTGCGTTGAACTGTTCGGCGCCGACCGGTGCTTGTTCGAAAGCAATTTCCCGGTAGACAGGATGCTTTGCTGTTACCGGACACTTTGGAACGCGTTCAAGCTCATGGTTGCCGGAGCCTCGGTTGCCGAAAAGCTTGCGCTGCTCGGTGGTACGGCTTCCCGCGTGTACCGGCTGGGAATCAAATAGGGCTTTCTGTCGCTTCGGATTAACAAATCAAGGAGTTGTGAGCGACGGGATTGTACGCCGCCGAAATAGGCGAACGCGTGCTCGTGGGCTTAGAGGAACGCCTGCTGGGTCGCATGCAGGTAGGCGCGGTGGAATGCCGCTCCGCTGGCCATCGACCGCATCGCGAACACCTGCACGCGGGTCCGCTCGTCGCCGAAATCGACCCAGGCTTCATACCAGTCGACCTGGGCCTCCTGGGCCCAGCCATAGCTTTGCGGAACGAACGTCTCCCGCCGCGCCAGCCCCAACTGCCGCTTGCGCTCGCGGACGTGGTTGCGCACCGTCGATTCCGCGACCGTGGCGTCCGGGAACTCCGTCAGGATCCGACGATGGATGCGCCGTGCGGTGTGGCGTTGCTTGCGCGGCCCATGGCAGTCCGTCTCCAGCACCGTGTCGATGAAGTCCGCGACCGCGCCGAGCTTCGGCTTGGCCCGGGGTGCATATCGGTGTCGCGGCGGCAGCGCACTGCCAATCGCCTGCCGCACGACACGCCGGTGAACGCCGAACTTGGCCGCAACACCCGCGATCGTGCCGACGCCAAACTCATGCTCCCGACGAAGCTGCTCAAACAAATCTACTTTGGCTCTCCAGTCCACGCCAGGCCCCCCGATCCAATCGGGCGACCGTAGGTTGAGGGACAGGGGGTGGGCCAAAATCCGTCAGCACTACAGGGCCAACATTCGCTAGCAGAGCCAGCTTCTGTTCTGGTACTATGCCGGACGCGGCATCAGTCTGGTCGTGCTGCCGTTTTCCGACTTCACATTCTATGGTCTGAGCATTTTGGCCGTATTTTTCGGTCTCGACTCCATCGCCACTGTCCCGCCCACCATCCGATTGACCGCGCAAGGTTTCGGTCGCGGACGGGCCAGCGTGGTATTCGGTTGGATCTTCGCCGCCCACCAGATCGGCGGCGCTGTGGCGGCCTGGGGCGCCGGCACATCGCGCGATGTCATGGCTACCTACCTGCCAGCCTTCTTCGTCGCCGGGTTGGCTTGTTTCGTTGCCGCCCTGGCGACATTCGCCCTGCGACGTCGCGCTCCCCCCTCCATTGCTTCCGCCTGAACCCGGAGCCGATTAGCCGGTGACATGACAGGCAGCGCCTCGGCGCTTGACGGGCTCAGCAACCAGGCGGCAGCACCGTCAATAGGCTCAGTGTGCCCTTCATCACGAAGTCCCCGAAATCCATCACCAGATTATCGGCTACACCGTTATCCCAGTACCGCATGCCCACCTCGTAGTCCGGCTGCTGGCTGGCAGCGTCGCGATCAAAGAAGGCCACGTGCACCTGTCCGCTGGACAACGCCGACAGGTCGGGCCACTTGCCCGGTTTCGGATTGCTCCAGCTGGTGATCGCAACTGAACTGTCCTGCGCCCCTTTCTCGCTGGTTCCGTCGAACAACGGCAATGCGATCAGCTTTTTCCCCGCCCGCGCGGCCGCCAGGATCGCCTCGGTATGTGCCATCGGAAACAGAGTGCCGGCCGGCAACTGCTTGGTGGCCACCTCGGGCATGTTGTAATGCACGACCCCAGGGCCGCCCGGCCGCTCCAGCGTGGCTTCGCCCGCCACTTCGCTTGTCACCGCGGACTCGGTGGTCTGGCGCATGCGGAAGCGCATGCTGAGCCCGTCCTTGCTCTCCCAGGTCGTATAGTCCGACAGCATCTGGATGTCCTGACCGTCGCGATTGGTCACGGTCATCTGCAATCGCTGTCGCGTCGCCCAGCCGTCGCACGCATCCAGTACTTCGTAGGCCATGGTCCCGGAGGAACCGGCGACATCTGCGCCACGCGCCTGATCGAGCGTCAGCTGATAGACCGCGCGATGGGCAGCAAGCGGCGCAGCCGGGTCCGCTGCGGTGGCCGGCACGGCACCGAGCAGCAGCGCAACCAGGGTGATCAAAGCAGAAAAGCGCATGCGGACACTCCGGTGTGTGCGGTCGTGCGAAGATAGGTATGAACGGATGGCAGCGCCAGCGCGCAAGCGCGCTTTCAGGCCACGGATGCTTGGCCCTTCGAGCGCCGGCTCCTCCAGGTGCGTGCCTCGATGACACGGGAAGACCCCTTGCAACACTCCGGTCCGACCTGCCCGGGCCAGGCGGACGGCTATCCCCTGGCCTTGGGTGGCAGCTCAATCTTCAGCGAGAGTTCTTTGAGGCGCGCCAATGACACTTCGGCCGGTGCACCCATCATCAGATCTTCACCCTGCTGATTCAACGGGAACAGGATTACTTCGCGGATATTAGGTTCGTCCGCCAGCAGCATGACGATACGGTCAATCCCGGGAGCCGACCCGCCATGCGGCGGCGCACCATAGCGGAACGCGTTCAGCATGCCGCCGAACCGAGCCTCCACGTCGGCCGCCGAGTAGCCGGCGATCTCGAATGCCTTCACCATGATGTCCGGCCGATGATTGCGGATCGCACCGGATGACAACTCGACCCCGTTGCAGACGATGTCGTACTGGAATGCCTTGATCGTCAGGGGATCCTGGCTGGTCAACGCCTCCATGCCGCCCTGCGGCATGCTGAACGGGTTGTGGCTGAAATCGACTTTCCCCGATTCTTCGTTCAACTCATACATGGGAAAGTCAGTAATCCAGCAGAAGTCGAAGCGCCCCGGCTCAATCAGGCCGAGATCCTGGCCAAATTTGGTGCGCACCACTCCGGAGAATTTCGGCGCTTCATCGTGCTTTCCAGCCACGAAGAACACCGAATCGCCGGCGGACAATCCGCATGCCTGCCGAATCGCCTCCGCCCGGTCCGGCTCCAGGTTGCGCGCAATCGGGCCCTTCGGACCGTCGGTTTCATAGACGATATAGCCAAGTCCACCGGCGCCCTGTTCGCGTGCCCACTCGTTCAACTTGTCGAAGAAACTGCGTGGGTTGCCCGCGGTGCCCGGTGCGGGTATTGCCCGGATGACCCCGCCGGATGCGGCAATCCTCGCAAACAACCCAAACCCCGCCCCGGCGAACTGCGCGGTCACGTCGGTGATGCGCAACGGATTGCGCAGGTCAGGCTTGTCGCTACCGTAGACCAGCATCGCCTGGTCATACGGGATACGTGGGAAAGGTGGCTTGGTTACGCCACGTCCTTCGCCGAACTCCTCGAACACCCCAGCGATAATTGGTTCGATCGTGTTGAACACGTCCTCTTGCGTGACGTAGCTCATCTCAAAATCGAGTTGATAGAATTCGCCAGGGCTGCGGTCCGCCCGGCTGGCCTCGTCGCGAAAGCATGGTGCAATCTGGAAATAGCGATCGAACCCGGCCACCATGATGAGTTGCTTGAATTGCTGCGGTGCCTGGGGCAACGCGTAGAACTTTCCCGGATGCAGTCGTGCCGGAACCAGGAAGTCGCGCGCCCCTTCGGGCGACGAAGCCGTCAAAATCGGCGTTTGAAACTCGGTAAAACCAGCATCGATCATGCGCCTGCGGATGCTGGCAATCACCCTTGCGCGTAGTGTGATGTTACGGTGCACCTTGTCCCGACGGAGATCTATAAAACGGTATTTAAGCCGAATCTCGTCAGGATACTTCTCTTCCCCGGCAACTTGCATAGGCAATACATCAGCCGCGGATTGCACCACCACCTCTGTCGCCTGCAATTCAATCTCGCCGGTCGCCAGTTTGGGGTTCACGGTCCCGGGTTCACGCGGCACAACCGTACCCGTCACCGTGACAACGCTCTCCACCCGCAACCGGTCCACCGTCTCGAACGCCGGCCCCCCGGCGGCGCACACAACCTGCGTCAGGCCATAATGGTCGCGCAGATCAATGAACAGCAGCCCACCATGATCCCGCTTGCTGTGCACCCAGCCCGACAGGCGGGCGGTCTGGCCGGCGTCGCTGGCGCGCAGCGCGCCGCATGTATGAGTCCGATAGGCGTGCATGGGGGCTTGTCCCGGGGATGGAGGCGCGGCAGACAACCTCCCGACTCCAACTGTGTCAAGCGCTACGACCGGTGCCGCCATCGGAACAGGCTCGCGCAACAGCAGCAGCCCAGGCCTGTCTATGGCAAGAACTTCAGCCTTCTGGACATCGATCCCATATCGCTTCGATCCGGACCAGCCACGGATCGTTCAATATATGTGCCTCTCCGCTCTCGCATCCGGCATGACAGCGCAGCCATCGCGCGGTCCAGCATGGCGACCAGCTTTCCATGCTGCGCTCCTGGCGTGTAGAATCCGGCCATGCCCCGCAACGCTCGTGCTGAATTCCCCCCTCCCATCCTGGTAACTGACACCGCGGAACTGGACGCGCTCTGCGGCCGCTTACGCACGCAGTGCTTTGTCACCGTCGACACCGAGTTCATGCGCGAGCGTACCTACTGGCCTGAACTCTGCGTCGTCCAACTCGCCAGCGAGGACGAGGTCGCCGTCGTCGACGCCCTCGCTCCCGGCCTGGACCTCGCCGCACTCGGCGCTTTGCTGGCCGACCCCGCCGTGGAGAAGGTGTTCCACGCGGCACGCCAGGATATCGAGATTTTCCTGCTTCGATTCGGCGCAGTGCCACGTCCGTTGTTCGACACCCAGGTTGCCGCCATGGTGGCCGGCTTTGGCGACCAGGTGGGCTACGACTCGCTCGTGTCGGCTCTCACCGGTGGCCACATCGACAAGGCACACCGTTTCAGCGATTGGGCTGCCAGGCCACTTTCCCCAGCCCAAATCAGCTACGCCGCGGCCGACGTGACCCATCTGCGGCGCGTGTACGAGCATCTACGCGCCCGACTGGAAAAGGAAGGACGGCTCGAATGGGTTGCCGAGGAGATGGCACTCCTTGCCGAGCCCGCCACATACCGTCCCGACCCCGAGCTGATGTGGGAGCGGCTACGCCCGCGTACCAGCAACCGCCGCATGCTGGGTACGCTGCGCGCCATCGCTGCCTGGCGCGAGCGCGAAGCGCAGCGGGCGAATATTCCGCGCAACCGAATGCTTAAGGACGAAACACTGCTGGAAATCGCCGCCACCGCTCCCGAAACGCCCGAGCAACTGGCCCGGGCCCGTGGCGTCACCCGCGGCTTTGCAGAGGGCCGCATCGGCACCAGCCTGCTCGCGGCAGTGGCCGAAGCCAAGGCGTTGCCCGAGGACGCTTTGCCCCCTGCGCCGATCGCGCGCGACGGTCCGCGTGCCTCTCCGGCCCTGATCCAACTGTTGAAAGTCTTGCTGGCCGCCAAGTGCGAACAGCACCGCGTGGCTCCCAAACTGGTTGCCTCCAGCGAAGACATCGACCGCCTCGCCTCCGAGGACACGCCCGACAGTCCCATCCTTCGCGGTTGGCGCCATGACGTGTTCGGCGCGGACGCGCAGGCGCTCAAGCATGGTCGCATGGCGCTTGGCGTGCTCGGCAAACGGATCCGCCTGATCGAAGTGCCGGGCTGATCGCGGACTAAGCTTCCACCGCGGTCATCGTGTCCCGGCCCATGGCCGCTCCCAGCCGTTCCAATCGCCGCGTCACGCTCTCCCCCGCAAACACACCGCTGCCCTCCGAGAGGCGCAGGGTCAGCACGTGGTCGGCCACCAGGCGTGTGCCGGCGAGGAGATCCGGCGTGCCGGCCGACAGCGTGTACGCCAATCGCATCGCTATCCCCAGGATGATCGCCCGCCGCTTTGCCTCTTCGCCGAGCAACATGCGAGCCGTGGTCAAAAACGGCGCCTGCGGCTCGGCCTCGTAGCGTAGCGCAAGCGCCAATCCCAGGAAGGCGCGCGCATGATGGTCGAGCCCAATGCCGGGCTGGCGCAGAATGCGCAGGAAGGCCTGCTCGGCGCGGTATTCCGGATGATCGTGGCTGCCAATGTCCGACATCCAGCATGCAGCCTTGCGCAACCGCCGTGCTTCGCCGGTTTCCCCCGGGAACAGTGGATCGGTCCATGCCAGTAACGCCGCTGGCATCGCCTGATTGCGGCTGAATCGGCGCGCGTAATCCAACCCCGCCGCCAGCAAAGGATCGCGCGCCCGCTCCGCCGGCGACATCAGGCGCATGTACCAGCCTTCGCGCAGCCCGTTGGCGCTGAAAACGACGCGGCCCGCGTCGGTCGTACGCAACATCCGCCGCAGCACGATCGCGGCGAACGGCAGATCCTCGACGCGCCGCCGCGGTACTCCTGGCATGCGCTCCAACACGCGGCGAGACGCGGCGGCTATAACGCTGGTCAGGTCGCGGGCTTCCTCCCGGCCAATCGTATAATGGTGCACAATATTCAACGGGTAGTTGGTTTGCGCCATGTGAATGCGCGCAAGTGCACGCCACGCTCCGCCGACCAGATAAAGGTCGCGCCCTGCTTCCCCCTGCGCCAAAGGCTCTTTTGCCAAATCCGCTTCCACGATTGCTCGTGCCTGGGCGAGGTCGCCACCGGACCGCTCGGCCAGCCGAATCACCCCCAAAGGGAAGGTTTTCGCCGGTCCGTGCCGCCCACGTTGCAACCGCACCAGTTCCATCGAGCCGCCGCCGATGTCGGCAAGGACGCCGTTCGCGCTCGGAATGCCGCATAGCAGCCCTTCGGCGGCGAGCGCGGCCTCCTCCTCCCCGGTCAGGACGCGAATCGGCACGTCCGCCATCCGTCGCTGCAGGGTCGCCACGAAATCGGGGCCATTTTCAGCCTCGCGCACCGCGGCAGTCGCCAGCACTTCGAATGGTTTTGCCTTCATGGCGCGCGCGATAGCCGCATAGCGGTTCATCACCGTCAGCGCCTGCGCCATCCCGCTCTCATTCAACCGCCCGGTTTCTTGCAACCCGCGGCCAAGCCGAAGCACCGCCTTCTCGTTGAAAATCGCCACCGGATTCCGCCCGCTCCCCTCAAACACCACGAGGCGGACAGAATTCGAGCCCAGATCGACCACTGCGCAGCGAGCGAGCTCAGCAGGAGGCGTATATGTCATGTCAGGCAGAACCCGTGCCGGGACAGGGCGTCTGCGTCAACCCCTTTTAGTCCTCCAGCCTCCGGTCGTGGCGCCGCGCCGGTTCTGCGGACCTCGGCACGGTTGGCCCATGCAGCGCCGACCCACGTCCCGAAAGTGACGGATTGGTCATAAAATATTCATGTGCCGAGACCCGCTTGCGAGCCGGCCCGCGCGCCACGCGGCGCCATGCTCCGTCGGCCCGCAGTTCCCAGGACTGCTCGGTGTCGCGGAGGTTCACCATCATGATCTGGTCCAGCACCTGCCGATGCACTGTGTGATTGTGAATCGGCACCAGTGTCTCGACGCGCCATTCCATGTTGCGCGTCATCCAGTCCGCCGAACTGATAAAGACGCGGGCATGCCGGCTGGGCAGTTTGTGGCCGTTGCCGAACGCACAGATCCGACTGTGCTCCAGGAACCGACCGACAATCGACTTCACCCGGATGTTCTCCGACATCCCAGGAACGCCTGGCCGCAGGCAGCAGATGCCGCGCACAACCGCCAGCACCTTCACGCCTGCCCGCGATGCGTCGTACAACCGGTCGATCAACCGGTCGTCCACCAGGCTGTTCATTTTCAGCCAGATCGCCGCCGGACGTCCCTCGCGAGCAAAGACAATCTCTCGTTCAATAAGTTCCTCCAGGGCCGGGCGGATGGTCAGCGGACTGAATCTCACTGCATCCATACGCTCCGGCCGCGCGTAACCCGTCATATAGTTGAACAGCCGCGCCGAATCGCGGGTCAGGTCCGGGTCACACGTAAAGAACGACAGATCGGTGTAGATGCGTGCAGTAATCGGATGGTAGTTGCCCGTTCCGAAATGCGCGTACGACCGCATCGTTCCACCCTCGCGCCGCACCACCAGGCTCAGTTTGGCGTGAGTCTTCAACTGGGTGAACCCGTACACCACTTGTACGCCGGCCGCCTCCAATGTCCGCGCCAGGCGGATGTTCGCCTCCTCATCGAAGCGGGCCCGCAACTCCACCATCGCAGTGACCGACTTGCCGGCCTCGGCCGCCTCGATCAACGCCTTGACGATCGGGCTATCGCGGCTGGTGCGGTAGAGCGTCTGCTTCACGGCTACCACACCCGGATCCTGCGCAGCCTGTCGCAGGAACCGCACCACCACGTCAAAGCTTTCGAACGGATGGTGGACGACGATGTCCTTGGCCCGGATCGCCGCGAAGCAGTCACCGCCGAAATCGCGGATGCGCTCCGGGAAACGTGGCGTGTAGGGTGAAAACAGCAGATCCGGCCGGTCGTCCACGATCAACTGCTTGAGGTCCGCAAGGCCGAGAATGCCGTCGTGCACAAACACGTTCTGGCTGGTCGCTTCGAGCTCGCCGATCACGAGTTCCCGCAAATGGAGTGGCATTGCCGCCTCGACCGACAGGTGGATCGCCACACCGCGCCGTCGCCGCTTCAAGGCTGTCTCGTATGACCGCACCAGATCCTCGGCTTCCTCCTCGTACTCCACGTCGGTATCGCGGATCAGCCGGAACATTCCGTGTCCGTGCAAATCAAATCCTGGGAACAGGCGATGCAGGAACTGCACCACCAGGTGCTCCAACATAACGAAGCGGATCTTCCCACCGCCCGCGGGCAGGCGCACGAATCGCTCGATCTGGCTCGGCAGGGGAATCAGCGCCCACATGCTGTGCGAGTCCTCCGCCCGCTCCAGCGCCAGGGCCATGACCAGCCCCATATTGGGAATGAACGGAAACGGATGCGCCGGGTCGACGGCCAGCGGCGTCAGCACGGGGAACACCCGCTCCATGAACCACCCCTCGAGCCACTGGCAATCCTCGTCCTTCAGCGTTGCCACATCGCAGAGTTCGATCGCCGCTCCGGCCAGCAGCATACGGAGCTGCACCCATACCAGGTGCTGCTCTTCCATCAGCCGTTCCGCCCGCTCCTCAACATCGTGCAGCTGCTGTGCCGGCGACCGTCCATCCGGCGAGGGCGTGGTCACTCCCGCCTTGGCCTGGCCGATCAGACCGGCCACGCGCACCGACCAGAACTCGTCGAGGTTGGCGGCGCTGATCGACAGGAAGCGCAGCCGTTCCAGCAACGGATGACGCGGGCTTTCCGCCTCCTCCAGGACACGTCGGTTGAAGTCAAGCCAAGACAACTCACGGTTGATGAACCGTTCGGGGTCGGTGGCGCCGATGGAAGCGGAGCAGGGCAACGATCCGGGCATCCCCACCGCGCCCCCGGCCCCCGGAACATGCATGGAATCAAGCTGGTTCATCGGGACATCCTAGAGCAGCCCCGGCATAGCGCCGGGAGTCAAAGTGCCGCCATCGATGCAAACGTCATCTTCTGGAAACTCCGCCGACACCTTGCCTTCGAGTTCCATCGCCACTGCACGGGCAACTGGCCTGGTAATGCGTCCGCCGGCCGCCAGGCCGGCATGATCCAGTCGTGCCACCGCCTCGCGAATAGCGCCTTGCGAGCGTGGCAGCCGCAACAGCAGCCACTCCTGCAGCGGCTCGGCGACAGTCAGTTGGCGTTCCGACAGCAGCCGCGAAAACAGGCTGCGCAGCAACTCGTCCTCGGCCGGCCGGATGGCCACCGCGGTCATGGCACGCAACCGGCTGGCCAGGTCGGGCAACATCGGGTTCCACCGCGCCGGTGCCCCCCGTCCGGCCAGCAGCACCGGCAATCCCGCCTCGGCGGCGGCATTCAGCAGGTGCAGCAAAGGACGCTCAGGCGCCGCGTCGGCGTCGTCGACGGCGACCGGTCTCTCCGGCGGTAATCCCACCAGATTTGGGCCGGCAAGCAACTCAGCCCTCTCTCGGTCAACCCAGATGTGCAGCATATGGGTTTTGCCGCATCCCTCCGGCCCCCAAAGCGCCAAACGCCCCGACGGCCAGGAGGCGGTGTTCCGCAGCCATTGCAGCGCCTCCGCGTTCGAGTCGGCCGCCATGAACTCCTCCGCTCGATAGTGCGGGACATGGCGAAACGGCAGTGCCAACTGGCGGGGGGCGGAAACGGGATCGCTCAGGGCTCCCGCTCCTGCTGCGGCGGGGGCTCGAGATACAATGGGCTCCGCACATAACGGCGCAGCCAGAACCGGCACACCACACCGATCACCGCCGCCGCCGGCACCGCCAGCAGCACGCCCAGGAAGCCGAGCGCCGCGCCGCCGGCAAACAACGCGAAAATCACCCACACCGCATGCAATTCCACCCGATCGCCCAACAGGCGCGGGTAGATCACATAACCCTCGAGTACCTGTCCGGCGACGAACACCCCCACCACGATCAACACCTCGGTCCAGCTGGGGAACTGCGCGAGAGCCAAGCCGATCGATGTCACCGCGCCGGTGATCGTGCCGACATACGGAATGAACGACAGCACCCCCGCCGTAAGCCCGACGATCAGGCCAAGGTCCAGTCCCGCCAGCGACAGTCCGATCGCATAGAACAGCGCCAGCACGATGCAGCACAGCGCCTGCCCGCGCAGCCAGGCCGACAGGATGCGGTCCACCTCGCGTGCCTGTGCCCGCAGCGCCCCGGCATAGCGGCGCGGCAACCAGCCATCGATGCGTGCTATCAGCCGCGGCCAGTCGCGCAGCAGGTAGAACGCCACCACCGGCGTCACCAGCAGCAGCGTCAGCACGTTGAATAGTGCGAAACTGCCGCCGATCAGCCGGCTGATCGCCGTCACCAGCACAGAAAGCATGGCGCCGGCCTGCCCAGCCACCAAGTCGCGCAGCCTCTCGTCGACGAATTCCGGTCCCAGCCGCTCCTGCAGGTGCGTCACGACGTCAGTGGCAAAGCTGCGGATCGAGCCGACATAGGCCGGCAAGCGACTGATCAGTATGCCGATCTGTGACAGGATCAGCGGATACAGCAACAGCGCGAACAGCAGCCACGCCGCTACCAACGTTAAGATCATCAGCAACGCAGCCGCGCCGCGCGGCACGCCCAGCCGGGTCAGTTGGCTGGCTGGCGGATCGAGGAAGTAGGCGATGCCGGCTGCGGCCACGAACGGCAGCAACACCGAGGCGAACAACTGCAGCAGCACCCATGTGCCCACCAGAAGCGCAACCAGGATCGCCAGTCGCTGCATGCGCGTCGTGCCAGGGCCAGCCTCGGGCGGCGTCGGCTCGGGCAGCCGCGCGCTTGCCGGGAACGGCAAGGTCATCGCGCCCGTGCCCCCGCCCACATGTACGCCGCCCCAGACGCCACCGTGCTCGCCGCCACCGCCCAGGAAAGCGCCTGCGTCATCAGTGGCCAGGTCCATCCGGTGGCCACCATCGCCAGCGTCGACGCCACCAGAACAATCTGCAGAACCGTGTTCAACTTGGAGATCAGCAGCGGCCGGATCGACACCTTCTGCCCCATCACCCCGAGCACCAGCACGCCGCCCACAATCAGGACGTCGCGGAACACCACCAGTATCGCCAGCCAGTCCGGCAGTTCGTGTACCGCCGCCAGGGTCACATACATCGACACGAGCAATAACTTGTCGGCGACCGGATCCAGGATCGTGCCCACCGTCGTCGGCCCACTCCGCCTCGCCAGCCAACCGTCCACAGCGTCCGAGGCGCCGGCTGCCACAAACAGCCAGAATGCCGTCGCGACATCGTCGTGCAGCACCAGCCACACCGCGGCCGGCACGGCACACAGGCGCGCAAAAGTGACTATATTGGCGGGGTTGACGACCGCGTTTCCCATCGAGCGCGGGAGCGGCCCACCACTAGGCATCGCTCACCCCCCCCCACCTGGCGCACGTTGCGCCGCGACTGTCGCTATGGTTGTTTGCGCCCGCGGTGAGCGACGCCCTCCTCCATCCTGCCATGGTCCGTATGGTCATGGCTGCATCATATCGAGGTCCAGCATGGCAAGCATGACCTATCGCGCGGCCGGCGTGGACATTGATGCGGGTGACGCGCTGGTGGAACGCATCAAACCCCTTGCCGGCGCCACCGCCCGGCCTGGCGTCCTGGGCAGCATCGGTGGATTCGGCGCATTGTTCGACCCTCGGGCAGCCGGATTCCGCGACCCGGTGCTGGTTTCTTCGACCGATGGGGTTGGCACCAAGCTGCGCATAGCCATCGATATGGCCCGCCACGACAGTGTCGGTATCGATCTGGTTGCCATGTGTGTCAACGACTTGGTGGTGCAGGGGGCCGAGCCGCTTTTCTTCCTCGATTACTTCGCCACCGGCAAGCTCTCGGTCGAGCACGCGGCCCGGGTCATCGGCGGCATCGCCGAGGGCTGTCGGCTCGCTGGTTGCGCTCTGGCAGGCGGTGAAACCGCCGAAATGCCCGGCATGTACGCCAAGGATGACTACGATCTAGCGGGCTTCGCCGTAGGCGCCGCCGAGCGCGACGCCCTGCTGCCAAAGGGTGTTGCCGCCGGCGACACCGTGCTCGGCCTGGCCAGCAGCGGCGTGCACTCCAATGGCTTCTCGCTTGTCCGCAGCATCGTCGATGCCACCAATGCGGGCTGGTCCGCGCCCGCCCCGTTTGCTGGTAGCGCCACACTCGGCGATGTCCTGCTCGCCCCCACCCGCATCTACGTCCGCTCGCTGCTCGCCCTGCACAGCGCCGGCCTGATGAAAGCGGCCGCTCACATCACCGGCGGCGGGTTGCCCGGCAACCTGCCTCGCGTCCTCCCCACCGGAACCAGAGCCGTGCTCGATGCTGGCGCCTGGACGCTGCCGCCGGTCTTCGCGTGGCTGGCCCGCACCGGTGGCGTCGCCGCCGAGGAAATGCTGCGCGTATTCAACTGCGGCATCGGCATGGCGGTCATCACCGCCGACCCCAAAGCAGCCCGTGTCGTGCTCGAAGCCAACGGCGAGACCGTATTCGCCATCGGCCATATCGAGGCGGTCGACCCCGACACTGAACCGGAAATTCACATAAACCTTCCAGCGGGGTGGCCGAATTGAAGCGTCGCGTCGGTATCCTGATCTCTGGCCGCGGCTCCAACATGGCCGTTTTGTTGCAGGCCGCCAGAGACCCGGACTATCCGGCCAGCATTGCGGTGGTGTTGTCCAACCGTCCCGATGCCGCCGGCCTCGACACCGCCCGGGCAGCCGGCATCGCCACCGAAGTCGTCGACCACCGTCCCTACCGCGCCGATCGCGCCGCCCATGAGGACCAACTCATGGCCAGGCTCGACGCGGCTGGCGTGGAGATCGTCTGCCTGGCCGGCTACATGCGCCTGCTCACGCCGCATTTCGTCGGCCACTACGCCGGCCGCCTGCTGAATATCCATCCCAGCCTGTTGCCGGCCTTCCCCGGGTTGGACACCCACACCCGCGCGCTGACCGCCGGGACCAAGCTGCACGGCTGCACCGTTCACCTCGTCACCGAAGCACTCGATGCCGGTCCCATCCTCGCCCAGGCCGCCGTTCCCGTGTTGCCCGACGACTCGGAGGCTGTACTTGCCGCCCGGGTGCTAGCCCAGGAACACATCCTCTACCCATTGGCGCTGCGTGCCCTCATCGACGGCACGGCCGTCTCACCTCCATCCGGCGCCGCGTTGCTCAACCCCTTGCCAGAGCCCCCTGCGGCCTCCAAGTAACCGGTTCTCCGGTTCAACCATTCCCCGCACGGAAACGCCATGGCCCACCGCCCCGCCACGCCGCCCGTCACCGAGGACGCGTTCCTTGCCGACCGGCAAGCGTTCTGGAACAGTTTCACGTCTTTCACCACAGGCAGCGTCATCGCCATCGCGGTGCTCCTGATCCTGATGGCGCTGTTCCTTCTCTGATCGCGGGTCGCGTCAGCCCACGATCTCGATGCCGGCGAAGAAAAAACCGATCTCGGTCGCGGCGTTCTCCGCGCTGTCGGAGCCATGCACCGAGTTCGCCTGCATGCTCTCGGCGAATTCCTTGCGGATCGTCCCGGGCGCCGCGTTGGCCGGATTGGTCGCGCCCATGATCTCTCGATTGTGAGCGACCGCGCCCTCGCCCTCCAGCACCTGCACCACCACCGGCCCCGACACCATGAAGGTCACCAGATCGCGGAAGAAGCCGCGTTCGCGGTGCACGGCATAGAATGCCTCGGCCTGTGCCACCGTCAGATGCAGGCGTTTCTGCGCGACGATGCGCAACCCGGCCGCTTCAAACTTGGCGTTGATCTGCCCGGTCAGGTTCCGCCGTGTGGCGTCCGGCTTGATGATGGAGAGTGTGCGCTCGGTCGCCATGGCTGGGTCCTTCGGGATGGCCGGATCGGCGCGGCGCTTTAGAACACCCCTCGTCTGCCTGCAACCCTCGTATCCCGTGCTTCCAAGCACGGCCGCCCGCCGCTACATCCCGCCCATGAGCCTGCTCACCCTTAGTGACGTCACCATCCGTCTTGGTGGCCGCCCCCTGCTCGATGGCGCCGATCTCGCGATCGACGCCGGCAAACGCATCGGTCTGGTCGGTCGCAACGGCGCCGGCAAGACCACGTTGTTGCGCGCCATCGCCGGCGACCTTGCCGTCGATGGTGGCGAAATCCGGCTGGCCAACCGCGCCCGCCTCGGCCAAGTGAAACAGGAGGCGCCGGATGGCGACCTTTCGCTCAGCGACATCGTATTGCAGGGCGATCCCGAACGCCTGGCTCTGTTGGCCGAGGCCGAGGTCGCCGACCCCCACCGCCTGGCGGAGATTCACGAGCGGTTGCGGGCCATCGGTGCCGACAGCGCCCCCGCCCGCGCCGCCGCGGTCCTCGCCGGGCTCGGATTCGATGCGGTCGCCCAGGCCCTTCCGGTAGCGAGCTTCTCAGGTGGCTGGCGCATGCGTGTGGCTCTGGCCACCGCCCTGTTCGCCGCCCCCGACCTGCTGCTGCTCGACGAACCGACGAATCACCTCGATCTCGAAGCCGCGCTTTGGCTCGAAACCTGGCTGGCAAAGTTTTCGGGAACCGCGATCATCGTTTCGCACGATCGCGGGCTGCTCGACCGCTGCGTGCACGCCATCGCCCATCTCGACCGCGGCAAGATCAACATCACCCCTGGCGGCTACGAGGAGTTCGTGCGCATCCGCACCGAGCGCGCCATGCAACAGGCTGCCATGGCGACCAGGATTGCCGCCCAACGCGCCCATATGCAGGCCTATGTCGACCGGTTCCGCTTCAAGGCCAGCAAGGCGCGACAGGCCCAGGCCCGCCTGAAGGCGATTGCGAAACTGCCGGCGATCGAGGCGGTCGTGGAGGACACTCCGACGCGTTTCGACTTCCCCCACCCCACCCAGATCGCCCCGCCCATCCTGGCTCTCGACCGCGCGGCCGCCGGTTACGACGGGAAGCCGGTTCTCCGCGACCTGTCGCTGCGCATCGACATGGACGACCGCATCGCCCTGCTCGGTGCCAACGGCAACGGCAAATCGACGCTCGCCAAGCTGATCGCCGGCCGCCTGCAACCGCTGAGCGGCGAGGTTCGCCGGGGTCCGAAGCTCAAAGTCGGCTATTTCGCCCAGCACCAGGTCGACGAGTTGGTGTCCGCCGAGACGCCGGTCGAGCACATGTCCCGCGTCTTGCCGCGCGCCACCGTCGTGCAGATCCGTGCTCAACTTGCCCGCTTCGGCCTGGACGCCGACCGCGCCGGCACGGCGGTCGGCAGTCTCTCCGGCGGCGAAAAGGCGCGCCTTCTGCTGGCCCTGGCAACCCGCGACGCCCCACAACTGCTCATCCTGGATGAGCCCACGAACCACCTCGATATCGACGCCCGCGAGGCGCTGGTGAGGGCGCTGGCCGATTTCGAGGGCGCCGTGCTGTTGATCACCCACGATCCGCATCTGATCGAACTGGTCGCGGATCGACTTTGGCTGGTGGCCGACGGCACCGTCCGCCCCTTCGACGGTGACCTTGACGAATACCGGACCTTGCTGGCCGAGCGCTCGAGGCCGGCGACCCGGTCCGATAGCGTGCCAACCCGGCGCGAGGATCGCCGCGAGCGTGCCGAGGCGCGCGCCGCCTCCGCCCCGCTGCGCCGGCGCGCCCGGGACGCCGAGGCACGCGTTGCGCGGCTCGCCGAAGAGCGCGCAAAGATCGAGGCGAAGCTGGCCGACCCGTCGCTTTACGTGCCCGGCCGGGCCGCCGAAGTGACTGCCGCGCAAACCCGCCTGGCCGCCATTGCGCGCGAAACCAGGACGGCGGAGACCGCCTGGCTGGAAGCCGCCGAGGCAGTGGAGGCGGCGTCGGCGTAACTTGGGGAAGATTACCGGCTGGAGGAAGACTCGCCGGGCAAGCCATCCTTGGCCGGCGGAATCGACATGAGCGCACCCAGCAGACGCGGCGGCAGCAATCCAGCCAACCGCGCCGCGACACCCATCCACCAGGGGAACACCACGCGCCGACGCCCCGCCGCAATGCCGCGCAGCATGATCCGCGCGGCCCGGTCGGCATCCAGCAGGCCCGGCATCGGAAAGCGGTTGCGCGCCGTCATCGCGGTGCGCACGTAGCCGGGACAGATGCTGGTGATCACCACCCCGTCGCGCCTGGCGTTCTGCGCCGCGGCGACAGTCCAGATATCCGCGGCCGCCTTGCTGGCACAATAAGCCGGCGCTCCCGGCGCCGGCACGAAGGCAGCAATCGAG
>CAIMEK010000811.1 GCA_903839965.1 uncultured Acetobacteraceae bacterium
GCCATCGTCAATCACTGCTGCGACGCCTGGAACAAGCTCGAGGCCCAGCCCTGGACCATCATGTCTATCGGCCTGCGCGACTGGGCACACGGGTTCTAATCAGCGAGTCTTGGTATTATGTTCATCTACGAAACGTTATCGCACCGATTGCGGGCGTCGAGGAATGCGTCCTGGATATGTTGATCCATGTCCTCAGCAGCCTGCTCTGGCAGCCGGACTACATGCCCAGCATCGAGATAGGACTTCCCCAGATCAACCTCGATGCCCCGCGCCTTCTTGCTCACTGCTTTCTGTATGAACTCGACGCCTTTCTGGCCAGCGATACCAATCGCGATTTCGTCAGGTTCATGGACGACATCGACATCGGGGTAGATACGCTTGCCGACGCCAAGCGTGTGCTGAAGTCAGTCGACCTGGTGCTCCAGACGCGACAGGTGCGGCTCAACAGTGGCAAGACGCTCATCCTGAAGCAAGCCGAAGCCCTTCGCCACTTCCGGGTCATGGAGAACGCCCGGATCGACGTGGTGAAGTCTCGTGTGGACCGCAAGCGTAAGGCTGGAGCGGATGCGAACCTTGAACGCCGAGTCATCGAACTGCGAATCCGCCGCGGCCTCGCCACCAGATCCTTCGACAACGGGAATGGCGAAAAGATCCTGAAGCGCTGGATAGGTCTGGCAGCGACTGTGAATGCGTCGATCCGGCCAAGCGATCTGCTGAGGTTATTTCTCTTCCGCCCAGCGGTCCGCGACACCGTCTGCACCTATATCCGACGGTTCGATCTGTCCGCGGCACGCGCCAAAATGCTTGCTTCAGCCGCTGAATCAGGCCTTCTGGTAGACGACGCAGCGATCGTCGATCTCGCCAATCACCTGGTCGAAACTGCGGTAACTACTACCTCAAAGCGGCACGCGAACATCCTACGGATCATTGCGGCGTGCGACGTGTCCACGTACTTCGGGCTCTACTGCAAGCTATGGCTTCAATCGAAATATGACACGACCGCGGCGCTTCACGACACGATCAGATCGACCATCGAGACATGGGTGCTGCACGAGCGACTTGGTAGGGTAATCGGCGCGTTCGTTCCGGTCTTTCAAAACTCTCTAGAATGCTCGGACTATTTTCAGATCCTTTCCGATTCGCGGAACCACGGCGTTCGAGATTCGTATAAGTTTCATAGGAAACTTGCGTCCGACCCTGCCGCGTTCAAGTCCATGTTCGATGCGCTGTCAAACCCAAATACGTCGCGTGGCACGGGTATAACACATGCGAAATTTCTATCGCTCCTGTCGGCGCTTCAGAACCCCAAGGCACCAGCGGCTCACATCGAAACTCTACAGGCCCGAAACGCGGCGGCATGGCGCGACGTGTACTATAGACGAATGGCGCGCCGGATAGGAATCAGTGTTCCTCCAGTGCCTCGCGATCCAGCAAGCGGCGCGGCGGATGAGAGGGGCATGAGATCGGCAACAGATTGATGCCGCTGATCCAAGCAAGCTGTAGATACCGTCTTGGGCTGCAAGCGTGAAAGCGGTTGATCCTTGTTTTATTGAGGGTAGCGGCGTGCTCGGCATGTTCAAGGACGCTTCGCGCCGCAGCGCTCTGTGTTGCGACCATCCGCCCACAATAGCCGCTCCCCACCCAAATCGGCCCATAGGTCCTTGCCCGCAACCTGTCCCTACCTCGCCCAAACCCGCCCGACACCGACGCCGCCCCCCTCGACCTGCGTAAGCGCGCCGTCAACCGATCCCGCCCAGGGAAATACCCGGGGACAAATCCCTTCGCCCCCGTTTCGGCCACGCCGAGGGGTGATCCGCCGTGCGCCCTTCCGAGACCCTACCCTGGTGCCCTTGGCCGCATGTCGCGGCGCTCGGCTTCCGCCAGTTCTTGCTCCGTGGCCTCGACAACGTCCGCGGCCAGTGGAACCTGATCACCATGGCCCGCAACGTGAAGCTGGTCGCCTTCGCAAGTGCCGCATGAGACCCAAAGGCGCCGCCGCAGCCAACATCAGGGCTGTGGCAGCACGGTCCGGGGCGTCCCGGCGTCCCGCGTCGATCAAGGCACGTCGGCGCCTCGCCAGATCGCCGCCGCGCTCCCCTACCGGCCTGGTTGACCCGCCGGTTGGCAACTCAACTCCGACAGACCGCCGGGCTATTATCTACACGCTGCCCATGTGCCCGAGGCCGCCAAAAAGGAAGAGCACCAGCAGAACGATCAGCACCAGGCCAAGAACGCCACCAACGCCGGCGCCACCGTAGCGGCCGTGGGCGTAGTACCCGCCGCCGCCGCCGAATAGAAGGACTAAAACGACGATAAGAAGAATTGTACCCACGGTCCATCTCCTTGGAACACAGTATTGGTTTGCCGGCGCCGGGAGCGCCAATTACTCTTTCAGTGTATGCCGCAAGCTGTCCATCGCGCCGCCAATGGCTTTCTGGACCTTGCCTTCGGCCTTGTCCCCTTTGCCTTCGGCCTGCAACCTGGCGTCGCCAGTCGCTTTGCCGATGGCTTCCTTCACCAGGCCATTCGCCTCCTTTGCGGAACCGACGATCCTGTTCTTGTAAATGGCTTGGTCCCCCCGCGGTTCCTTGGCTGTACGCCATGATCCCGCGAGATTTTGTGCATTCGAGTATTAGAAACTTGGAGTGCGGAGCCGTGCTTCGCCAGGGCCGGAAATTACTCAGGCCGCGGATGTGCTTGCCAAACACCCCCGACCCCGACGCCGCCCCCGGTGACCTGCGTAAGCGCGCCGCCACAATGGCTGCTGCGCAGCCAGGCAAGTAGCGGGTTCCAAGGGCCTCTCGGCCCTTGGTGGGGTGCGGGGCAAAGCCCCGCTCCTGCGCTTCCGCGGTTGCGGACCCCTTCGGAATGCGCGATCCTTGAAATCGTTACGACGCGCTCACCGGCGGCGCGGCCGCACCGGGACGCTCCCACTTCGACGCCCTCCGGCAACCCCGGGGTCAAAGGACATGTGTCATGGCTGACCTGCCTACCAAAACCGTTTCCGCCGACGTGCTGCGCGACTTCGTGGCCGCGATATTCCGCAAGGCCGGGTGCGACGACACCGAGGCCGGCTGCATCGCCTTCCATCTCGTGCGCGCCAACCTCACCGGCCATGACAGCCACGGGGTCATCCGCATTCCGCGCTACATCGAAGACATCGAGACCGGGCGCACCAAGATCGGCGGCTCCGTCATCGTGGTTTCCGAGAGCGCCACGCATGCGTTGCTGGACGGCAATTACGCGTTCGGCCAGACCATCGGCACGCAGGCCGTCGACATCGGCGTGGCCAAGGCGCGCGCCGCGGGCATGGCGACGGTGGCGCTGCGCCACTCGGCCCATCTCGGCCGCATCGGCGACTGGGGCGAGCGCGCGGCCGCGGCCGGCATGATCTCGATCCACTTCGTCAACGTCGACAACGGCCCGCTGGTGGCGCCGTTCGGCGGCACCGGCCGGCGCCTGGCCACCGACCCGGTCTGCATCGCCATCCCGCCGATGGCGGGCCGGCCGATGCTGCTGCTCGACATGGCGACCGCGGTCGTCGCCGAGGGCAAGGTGTTCGTGGCGTCGATGGGCGGCAAGCCGGTTCCCGGTGACGCGATGATCGGGCCCGACGGCAAGCTGTCGAACGATCCGGCCACGCTGTACGGCCCGATGGTGCCCAGCGGTCCGCGCAACCCCGTCAACGGGCAAGGGGCGCTCAGGGCGTTCGGCGAGCACAAGGGCTCCGGGCTGTCCTTCATGTGCGAGATCCTGGCCGGCGTGCTGTCCGGCGGCGGCACCGCGGGGCCGGTGGGCGACGACGGCCTGCCGTTCAGCAACGGCATGCTGTCGATCTACCTCGACCCGGGCCGTTTCGGCGCCAAGAACTTCGTCCGCGAGGCGATGGAATACGCGGACTACGTGAAGACCTCGCCGGTGGCCGCGGGCGTGCAAGAGGTGCTGGTGCCCGGCGAGCCGGAAGCCCGCAACCTCGCCAACCGGGAGGCCAACGGCGTGCCGGTGCTGCTGCAGACCTGGACTGCGCTGTGCAACATCGCCAACAAGTTGGGGATTGCCCACCCGGCATAGGTTTGGGCGGCGGCTCCCCCTCTCCCCGCTCCCGCAACAGAGTCAGTTGGCGGGGGCGCGGGGGAGGCGAACGATGAAGCGGGCGCCGACGATGCGGCCGGTTTCGTCGCGGCGATTCTCGGCGCTGATGCGGCCCTTCAACGCCTCGACGATCTGCCGGCTAATCGACAGGCCAAGGCCGGAATGCTGGCCGAAACGCTCGCCTTGCGGCCGCTCGGAATAGAAGCGGTCGAAGATGTGCTCCAGCTTGGCCTCGGGAATGCCGGGGCCTTCGTCCGCGATGCTGATTTCCACCTGGCTGGCCAGCGCGCGGGCCCGCAGCACGATGTGGCCGTCGCGCGGCGAGAACGATTCCGCATTGCCGATCAGGTTGCGCAACACCTGCACCAGCCGGTCCTCGACCGCCAGCACCACCACGCGGCCCTCGAGGGGCAGCAACTCGATGTGCGGGGCCCCGTCGTCGCGGGTGGCCTCGCTGATTTCGGCGAGGGCGGCAAGGATCGGCGCGACGTCGATCGGCTCGGCGACCACGCGCGACAGCTCGGCATCGACCCGGGAGGCGTCGCTGATGTCGCTGATCAGCCGGTCGAGCCGGCCGACATCCTCGGCGATGATGGCCAGCAGGCGGCGCTGCTTGTCGGCGTCCTCGATGCGGCGCAGCGTCTCGATGGCGCTGCGGATCGACGACAGGGGGTTCTTGATTTCGTGCGCCACATCGGCGGCGAAGCGTTCGATAGCGTCCATGCGAGCCCATAATGCGCGAGCGGATTCCGACAATGCGCCGGCCAGTTCGCCGATTTCGTCGCCGCGCTCCAGCAGTTGCGAAGGCACCGCGCCGGTGCGGCCGCGGCCCTCGCGCATGTGCTCGGCGACCCCGGCGAGCCGCAGGATCGGCCGCGCGATGGTTTGCGACAGGTACCACGACAGCATCACGGTCAGCCCGAGCGCCAGGGTGAACAGGCCGAGGATGGACAGGCGCACGGTGAGCAGGCTGTCGTCGACTTCGCGCGCCTCGCGGGTGAGCAGCACGATGCCGACGGTGGTGCGGTTGCGCTGCACCGGTTCGGCCACCGTCACCAGCAGCCGGTTGTCCTCGGTGCGGCGGATATAGGGCGGCATCTCGCGGCTCTGGTTGGCGCCGGTGAGCCGCACCTCTTCCTTCACGTCCGGCTGCCAGTCCGGGCCGGCGGCGGTGGGGCCGGTGTCGAGCGCCGTCATCTGCCCGCCATGCGGCAGCAGCGCCAGCAACTGGTCGTAGATGTGGCCGATGGTGCCGACCAGCCGGCCGCGTTCCACCGCGGGCGGCAGCGGTTCGGTAACCACCGCGCCGCCGGCGCCCTCGCGCACCCGGCTGTCGGCCACCAGCGTGCCGTCGGGGGCGTACAGCTTGGCCTGGGCGTTCGGCGTCGGCTCGGTCAGGCGGCGCAGCAGCGGGCGGGCCAGTTCGGGCGCCAGGCGCGGGCGATCGGCTTCGTCCTCCTTGACCGCCGTCTCGCCCAGCGCGCCGGAAAAAATGCGGGCCTGTTCGCGCAGGGTGCCGACCTCGGCCTGCAGCAGGCCGTCCTGGTACTGGTCGAGGTAGAGCAGCGCCGCCAGCAGCAGCACCAGCGGCAGCGCGTTGACCAGCAGAATGCGGCGCAGCAGCGGCGGTACCCAGCGCACGCCTTGGCGCCTGCGGGCGGTCGCTTCGGCGGCCGGAGAGGTCGGCAGGACCCCGCTGTCGGGCATGCGGATCAGGAATCCTTATAGCGGTAGCCGATACCGTACAACGTCTCGATCTGGTTGAAGCTGTCGTCGGCGGCGCGGAACTTCTTGCGCACGCGCTTGACGTGGCTGTCGATGGTGCGGTCGTCGACGTAGATGTTTTCGCCATAGGCGGCATCGATCAGCTGGTCGCGCGACTTCACCATGCCCGGGCGGGTGCCCAGCGCCTTGACCAGCAGGAATTCGGTGACCGTGAGCTGAATGTCGCGGCCCTTCCAGAGGCATTGGTGCTTGGTTTCGTCGAGCACGAGTTCGCCGCGCACCATCACCCCGGTCGGCACGGCGCCGGAGCCTTCGGCGCGGCTCGCCTCGTTGCGGCGCAGCAGGGCGCGGATGCGTTCCAGCAGCAGGCGCTGGCTGAACGGCTTGGTGATGTAGTCATCCGCGCCCAGCCGCAGGCCCATGACCTCGTCCACTTCCTCGTCCTTGCTGGTGAGGAATATGACCGGCAGGCTGGTGCGCTGGCGCAGCCGCTGCAGCAGTTCCATGCCGTCCATGCGGGGCATCTTGATGTCGAGCACGGCGAGGTCGACCGGCCGGCTGATCAACCCCTGCAGCGCGGTTTCGCCGTCCGTGTAGGTGCGCACCTGGAAGCCCTCCTGCTCCAGCGTCATGGCGACGCTGGTGAGGATGTTCCGGTCGTCGTCCACCAGGGCGATGGTTTGCTTCATGGCGCTGCGTCTCCGCTGCTGTCACGCCGGCGTGCGGACTGCCCGCTGTTCGCCGGCGACAATATGGGCGCACATTGTGGCGCATTGCGGATGGAGGGTGAACGGAATATGGCGGTCAGGGAGGATTCGCCTGCCTGGGAGGCACGCCGGCTGCTGCGGGCCGCGCGGTCCGGCGCGTTCGGCACGGTGGTGGGCGGGCAGCCCTTCGTCAGCCTGGTGACGCCGGCGATCGCGCCGGACCTGTCGGTGCTGCTGCTGTCGTCGCTCTCCGAGCACACCCGCCACCTCAACGCCGACCTGCGCTGCTCGCTGCTGGTGACGGGAGCGCCCGAGGGGGCCAATCCGCAGACCGCGCCGCGGGTGACCGTTACCGGCCTCGCCGAGGCCGAGCCCGACCCGGGAGCGAAGGCGCGCTGGCTGGCGGTGCATCCGTACGCCGCCGGCTACGCGGATTTCGCCGATTTCGCGATCTGGCGGATCCGGCCGGCGCAGGCCTTGCTGGTCGGCGGCTTCGCCCGCGCGGTGCGGCTGCGGCACGGCAAACTAGCGCCCGACCCGGTGGCGGTGGCCGCCATCGCGGCGGCGGCGGAGAGCATCATGGCGCATTGCAACATGCACCACCCGGACGCGTTGGCCGTCATCGCCGGTGCGAACGGGCGCGCGTGGCGGATGGCCGGGGTAGACGTGGACGGTTGTGATCTTGCGTCGGGCGAGGAGGTGAAGCGGATTGCCTGGTCGGCGCCGGCGGCGGGGCCGGAGCAGGTCAGGGGCGAACTTGTTGCGCTGGTGCGGGCGGCGCGGGTTGCCGGATAGGCCAGGGAGCCGGTATCGTTATCCGGGCGCATCTGACGTCGTGCCAATCCGTGCCGAGGGACACAAATTCAGATGAGCATCGATCCTGCCGACGTTCGGGCCTTGGCCGCTTTGGAGGGCACCGGCGTACTCGCCGGGCGGCCGGTCTGGCGCAACCTGCCGGCCGCCGCGCTCATGCAGCAGGCGATCCAGCGCGGCGAGGGCACCTTCTCGATCGATGGCGCGCTGATCGTGCGCACCGGCACGCGCACCGGCCGTTCGGTCGAGGACAAGTTCATCGTCGACGAGCCGGAAACCACCGGCGATATCTGGTGGGGAAAAATCAACCAGAAGTTGACGCCGGAGAAGTTCACCATCCTGAAGGGGCGGGTGCAGGCCTACCTGCAGGGTCAGGAACTATTCGTGCAGGACCTTTACGTCTCGTCCGATCCGGCGCGTCGGGTGCGCGTGCGGCTGGTTTCCACCGGGGCCTGGCAGGCGCTGTTCGCGCGCAACATCTTCATCCATCCGTCGCGCGACGAACTGCACGACTTCAGGCCCGACTACGTGATCCTGCATGCGCCGCATTTCCACGCCCAGCCCGAGATCGACGGCGTGCACAGCGCCACCTCGATCACGCTGTCGTTCGCGCAGAAGATGATCGTGATCGCCGGCACGCAGTACGCGGGCGAAATCAAGAAGTCGATGTTCACCGTGATGAACTGGCTGCTGCCGCCGCAAGGCGTGCTGCCCATGCACTGCAGCGCGAATGTCGGCGCCGGTGGCGACGTGGCGCTGTTCTTCGGGCTTTCGGGTACCGGCAAGACCACGCTGTCGTCGGACCCGTTGCGGCCGCTGATCGGCGACGACGAGCACGGCTGGGGCCCCGATGGCGTGTTCAACATCGAGGGCGGCTGCTACGCCAAGGTGATCAACCTGAGCCAGGTCGCGGAACCGGAGATCTGGGCGGCCACGCACCATTTCGGCAGCGTGCTGGAGAACGTGGTGGCCGACGAGCGCGGCCGGCTGGACCTGGCGGACAAGCGCTACACCGAGAACACAAGGGCCTGCTATCCGGTGGATTTCGTGCCCAACGCGGTGCCGTCGCGCCGCGGCGGGCAGCCGAAGAACGTGGTGATGCTGACCGCGGACGCGTTCGGCGTGCTGCCGCCGATCGCCCGGCTGACGCCGGCGCAGGCGATGTACCACTTCCTCTCCGGCTACACCGCGCGGGTGGCCGGCACCGAGGCCGGCATGGGGGCGGAGCCGGAGGCGACCTTCTCCGCCTGCTTCGGGGCGCCGTTCCTGCCGCGCCGGCCGGACGTGTACGGCCGCATGCTGGCCGAACTGATCGCCCGCGAGGGTGCCGAGTGCTGGCTGGTGAACACGGGCTGGACCGGCGGTCCGTATGGCGTGGGCAGCCGCATGTCGATCCAGCACACCCGCGCGCTGGTGCGCGCCGCGCTGGATGGGTCGTTGGCGCAGCAGGAATTCCACCGCGAGCCGTTCTTCGGGCTGACGATCCCCGCCGGCGCGCCCGGCGTTCCGGCCGACGTGCTCGATCCGCGCAAGCGCTGGGCCGACAAGGCGGCCTACGACCGCACGGCGCGCGGGCTGGTGGCCCGCTTCGAGAGCAATTTCGCCGGTTTCGCCGAGTATGTCGGCGAGGACGTACGGGCGGTGGCGCTGCGCGTTGCGTAGCCGCGCTATTCGCGGCGCAGGATCCGGTCGTGCAGCAGGGTGCCCAGCCGGCCGACGGCGAACCGGGCTTCGATCGCGGCCGGGTCGTAGTGGTTGGTGACCCAGTCGGCGAAGGGGGTGCGTCCTTCGCCCTCCCCGGCATAGGCCCGCAACACGGCGTCCAGCACGCCGGCGCGCGAGCGGGCGAAATGGCCCCAGCGCAGCGATAGCTGGCGCATGGCGGTGGCCACCGGCGCCCCCTGCAGCAGCAGGAACACCGCGGCGGCGAAGCCGGCCCGGTCGGCACCCGATTTGCAATGGGCGAGGCCGGGCTCGCGCATGGTTTGCAGCGCGGCGATCAGCGCCAGCAGGCTTGCGCGCGGCGGCGGCCGGCCGCTCGACATCGGCAGGTCGATGAAATCGAGGCCGAGCTGGCTCGCCCGCTCGCGCGACAGGGCATCGGAGCCGTTGCCGGTGGGACCGCGCAGGTTGAGCACGGTGCGGATGCCCCAGCGCCCGACCATGCCGGTCAAGCGCGCCGGCGTCGGGTGGTTGCAGCGGTAAAGCCGGCCGGGCAGCACCGGGCTCGCGTTGGTCCAGGCCAGGCGCAACATGCCGTGGTCGACCAGCAGGCTGTCGACCCAGGCGCGCCGGCGTCCACCGGGGGTGTCGAGGCCGCCGCGGTAAATGCTGTCCATGCCGCCTTATATCGCCCAGCGGCAGACCGGCTTCCAGGGGGCGTTCTCCGGCGAGGATGCCCTACTTGCCGTGGGCGAGCACCTTCACTAGGTCGCGCCGGGCGACGACGCCCACCAGTTTGGGACCGTCCATCACCAGCACCCGGCGGATGTTCTGGCGCATGATCAGCTCCGCCACCTCGCGCAACGGGGCGTGTTCGCCGATGCTGACGACATCGGTGCGCATGACCTTGGAGACGGGCCGGTTCACCGCCTGGATGGCGGCGAGGAATTCGGGCGAGAGTTGCTCACCCTCGGCCAGCACGTCGAGCCACCAGCGGGCGCGCCGTTCGGCCATTTCGTCGGGGCGGATCAGGTCGCCTTCCGACACGACGCCAACGACGTGTCCTTGGTTGTCGACCACGGGCAGGCCGGACACGTCCCGCTCCAGCATGATCCGCGCGGCTCGCTTCAAGGAATCGTTTGGATGCACGGTAACGACGTCGCGGGTCATGACATCCGCGGCGGTCAGGTTCATGGCTTCGAACATGGTGGCCCCCCTTAAGTCACCTTGATATGGCAACATGACGCCCCGGCGACAAATGCGCCATGAGATGGATCAACGAGCCATGCCGGGCATGCAAATATCGGCTCAGTGTGCCTGCGCCCAGGTGCGGCCGATGCCGGTTTCGACCACCAGCGGCACCGACAGCGTCGCGGCATTTTCCATCACCTGGCGGGCCAGCGCGGCGGTGGCCTCGGCCTGTGCTACCGGCGCCTCGAACAGCAGTTCGTCGTGCACTTGCAGCAGCATGCGGGCGGCCAGCCCGGCCTTGGCCAGCGCGGCGGGCAGGCCCACCATGGCGCGCTTGATGATGTCGGCGGCGCCGCCCTGCAGCGGGGCGTTGATGGCCTGGCGTTCGGCGTAGCCGCGGCGCGCCGGGTTGCGGTCGTCGATGCCGGGCACCCAGCAGCGCCGGCCATACGGAGAGGTGACGAAGCCGGCGATGCGGGCCGCGTCCTTGGTCTTTTCCATGTAGGTGCGGATGGCCGGGTAGCGGGCGAAATAGGCGTCGATGTAAACCCGCGCCTCGCCCGGCGCGATGCCGAGCTGGCGGGCCAGCCCGAACGCGCTGATGCCGTAGATGATGCCGAAATTGATCGCCTTGGCGCGCCGGCGGGTCATCGGGTCCATGCCCTGCATGGGCACGCCGAACACCTCGCTGGCGGTGCGGGCGTGGATGTCCTCGCCGGCGGCGAAGCTCGCCTTGAGCTGCGGGATGTCGGCCACGTGGGCGAGCAGGCGCAGTTCAATCTGCGAGTAGTCGGCGGAAACCAGCACGTGGCCGGGCTCGGCGATGAAGGCGCGGCGGATGCGGCTGCCTTCCTCGGTGCGGATGGGAATGTTCTGCAGGTTGGGGTCGGTCGAGGACAGCCGGCCGGTGCTGGCGATGGCCATGGCGAAGCTGGTGTGCACCCGCCCGGTGGCGGGGTTGATCTGGGTCACCAGGGCATCGGCGTAGGTGGATTTCAGCTTCTGCAACTGGCGCCATTCCAGCACCCGGGCGGGCAGCTCGTGGCCGAGGTCGGCCAGCCCCTGCAGCACGCCGGAGTCGGTGCCCCAGGCGCCGGTTTTCATGCGCCGTCCGCCGGCCAGCGACATCCGGTCGAACAGAACCTCGCCGAGCTGCTTGGGGCTGCCGACATTGAAGGGGAAGCCGGCCAGGCGGTGGATGTCCTGCTCCATCACCGCCATGCGCGCCTGAAAATCCTTGCTCATGGCGCGCAGGTCGTCGGCATCGACTTTTATCCCCGCGCGCTCCATGTCCAGCAGCACCGGCACCAGGCGGCGCTCCAGTTGCTCATACAGCGCCAGCGAGCCGGTGGTGCGCAGCGTCGGCCGCAGGGTCTGCCACAGGCGCAGGGTGACGTCGGCGTCCCCGGCGGCGTAGGCGGTGGCGCTGTCGAGCGGCACCTGGGCGAACGGCAGCCGCGCGCGGCCGGTGCCGGTGACCTCGCCGTAGCCGATGCAGGTGTGGCCGAGGTGCAGTTGCGCCAGCTCGTCCATGCCGTGGCCGTGGCGGCCGGCCTCCTGGGCATAGGAGATCAGCATGGCGTCGTCCTGCGGGGCGGCCAGCGGGGCGCCGGCGCGGGCCAGCATGAGCATGTCGAACTTGGCGTTGAGGAACACCTTCAGCACGGTGGGGTCGGCCAGCAGCGGCGCCAACGCGGCGATCGCCTGCTCCACCGGCACCTGTTCGGGCGCGTTGCCGCTGGCGTCGGCGTGGCGCAGCGGCACGTAGCAGGCGCGACCCGGCGCGGTGGCGAGCGAGCAGCCGACCAGGTTGGCGCGCATGGTATCCAGCCCGTCGGTCTCGGTGTCGAGCGCCACGACGCCGGCGGCGGTGGCTTCCGCGATCCAGGCCTGCAGCGCCTCCAGCGTGCTGACGGTGGCATAGGGGCCGTAGCTTTCGCCGGGGCCCGGTTCGGGCAACGGCGTCGGGCGCGCGGGCGGCTCGGCGAAGGCCAGCGCCCCCTGCGGACCATTCTGCATGGGCGGCGGCAACGGTGCCGGGGCAGCGCCCGGCTCCTCCAGGCCGAGGCGAAGCAGCGTGCTGCGGAACCCCTGCTCCTGCAGCCAGGCCGCGAGCCGGCCACGGTCCAGCGCGCGCACCGCCAGGTCGGACAGCGGCACCGGCAGCGGCACCTCCGCGCAGAGCTGGACGAGCCGGCGGGACAGCCGCGCCTGGTCCGCGTGGGTGATCAGCATGTCGCGCTTTTTCGACGGCTTCATCGCCGGGGCGGCGGCAAGCACGGCTTCCAGGTCGCCGAACTCGGTGATCAGCTGGGCGGCGGTTTTCGGGCCGATGCCGGGCACGCCGGGCACGTTGTCCACCGAGTCGCCCATCAGCGCCTGCAGTTCGACGAGCTTGCCCGGCGGCACGCCCCATTTCTCCACCACCTCGGCCGGGCCGATCGGCTGCTGCCGGATCGGGTCCAGCATGGAGACGCCGGGCCGGATGAGCTGCATCAGGTCCTTGTCGGAGGACACGATGGTGACCTGGCCCCCGGCATTGGCCGCCGAGTCGGCATAGGCGGCGATCAGGTCGTCGGCTTCCCAGTCGTCCAGCTCGATGCCGGGGACGCCGAAGGCGGCGGTGGCTTCGCGCACCAGGGCGAATTGCGGCACCAGTTCCTCCGGCGCCGGGGGGCGGTGGGCCTTGTATTGATCGTAGAGGCGGTTGCGGAAGGTCAAGCGCCCGGCGTCAAAGATCACCGCGATATGGCTGCCGACATGCTCGCGCAGCAGCTTGGCCAGCATGTTGGCGAAGCCGAACACGGCGTTGACCGGCGTGCCGTCCGGGCGGGTCATCATCGGCAAAGCGTGGAAGGCGCGGAAGATGAAGCCCGAGCCGTCGATCAGGACCAGGTGGGGAGCGCCCGCCTGCGGGGCGGTCTGCTGCGCGGCCGCGGATGGGGCGGCCGCGGCGGGATCAATGTCC
>CAIMEK010000812.1 GCA_903839965.1 uncultured Acetobacteraceae bacterium
CGCGGTGAGCCATTTGTAGATGGTCGTGCGGCTGAACCCGTACGAACCGATCACCGCTGACGGTGCCTCGCCCTCACGCACCCGCTCGACGGCCATCAGGCGGATTGTCTCCACCGTGGCATGGTCGAGGCTGCGTCCATCCCGCTTCATGCCACCTTGAATCGTGTCTCAGCAGCAATGTCAAGAGACGCGTCGCCTTAATTACCGACTGGTGAGTAAGCCTTTCGTCGAAGCCGCGCCGGGCGAACCTGCTGTGCGGGAACCTTTGCCCTTGCCCAACCGGATTGACGAATTCTGGCTGGCTGGCCTGCTTGCAGGGATCGCGCGAGGCCTGCGTCGTGGAGGAAATTTCGAGACGTTGACTAGAGAGTTTGTAAAAGCATGTATTCCAGGCGCGATGGCCGCCCGGTTGGCCGCGGCGGTGATGCCAACGCACGAGGAGGAGCGTGGCGATTTGCCGGGGTAAGGTTGCGGATGAATCCGCCCTTGCTATCGCACTTCCGATATGATGGCGCACCGCTTCCGATGCTGCTTTTGGGCCATCCGCCTGTCCGACACTGCGCCTTCTTAATCTCCGTACAAGCCAGAATCGGTCCGGTAGGACATCGGGAATGACTGATAAAGATTGCCCATTCCTCGCGCTCTTACCGGCCGCTGCATTGGAAGTCATTGGAGACGCGTATGGTGACCTTGAAGACTTTGGTCAATCTCAGCACCACAAACGGGGCGAACCCGCATTCCGGCCTGATCGCCAACAACCTGATCGACGATATCGGTTCGGGCAGCCACCACACCGTCGGCATCTACCTGGACGATTCCACCAGCGGCGTGGTGGTGGCCGGCAACATCCTGCGCAACACCGGCACCTACGCGGTGCAGATCCACGGCGGCGACAACAACGACATCCGCAACAATATCTTCGACCTCGGCCCTGCTACCGCCTCGGCGGTGCTGTTCCAGTCCGCGCCCGCCGACACCAATCCCACCAATACGATGCTGAACAATTCGGTGACCCGGAACATCGTCTATTCCACCAGTGCGACGCCGCGCCTCTACGACTATATCGACGGCCGCAGCCCGGTGATCATGGCTAACCTGTATTTCAACACCACCGGAGCGGCGATGCGCACCGCGCCGCCGACGCTCGATACCAGTCCGCTGTTCGGCGATCCGCGCTTCGCAGCGCCAGGCGGGGGCAACTATGCCTTGCAGGCCGGCTCGGCAGCTTCGGCGATCGGCCTGCGGTCGATCGACCAGGCGGCGATCGGGCTGCATCCGTCCACCGCCCATTGGTACGCCATGCCGGGCGATCCGCGTCAGTAGGCGTTGCGGTCGAACAGCACGCACAAGGCGGTCTGCAGCAGGATCCGTAGGTCGAGCGCCACCGACCAGCCATCGATGTAGGCGAGGTCGTATTCGACGCGGCGTTGCATCTTTTCCAGCGTATCGGTTTCGCCGCGATACCCGTTCACCTGCGCCCAGCCGGTGATGCCCGGTCGCATCCGGTGGCGGCCCATGTAGCTGTCGATCAGCGAGCCATACTTGTCGTTGTGGGCCATGGCATGCGGGCGCGGCCCGACCAGCGACATGTCGCCGCGCAGCACGTTGAAGATCTGCGGCAGTTCGTCGAGGCTCTTGTTGCGCAGCCAGCCGCCCAGCCGGGTCACCCGCGGATCGCCACGGCGCGCCTGCGGCACTCCCGGCTCCTCGGGCCGGTGCACCATGGTCCGAAACTTGAATACCGTAAAACCATGGTTGTTGAAGCCCAGCCGCTGCTGGCGGAACAGGATCGGCCCCGGGCTGTCCAGGCGGACCATAACGGCGATGGCGATCATCACCGGTGCCGTCAGCACCAGCAGCACCGTGCCGAGCAGCAGGTCTTCTACCCGTTTGAACACCGCCTGCCAGCCGAGCAGCGGCAACTGGTGCATGGTCAGCACGGGTATGTCGAACAGCATGACGACGGCCCGCGGCGCGATGGCCAACTCAGGTAATTCGGGACACACATGCAGCTGGGCCGGATTGGCGCTCAGGCGCCGAACCGCGGCCTCAGTCGCGTTCGCCGCGTCGCCGGCGGCCGGGATGACCATGATTTCGTCGATCCGCACGCCGCGCGACAGCCCCAGCAG
>CAIMEK010000813.1 GCA_903839965.1 uncultured Acetobacteraceae bacterium
ATCACCCCCGCGTCGGGAAATCCCCCCAATGAGTCGCCGTCACCAAGCTTTGGTATAAATGATGGCGTCCAGGAACCCCACGGCCCCTGGCGGGTCAGGCTGAGCCCCGGCCTTCCTTCATGGCCCATCTTGAGCCCGGCCAACGAGCGCAGGACCTGCACCCATCCGGCGCGTGCAACAGCAAGCGCCGATGGGCGCGACTCTTCCGCGCGCATCGGCACTTGGTATGCGCGCAGTCAGGGAATCCCCTGTCTCGGCCGGAACACTAGGATCCCCGGCTGAGTGGCATCCCAACCATGCCGGCACGGGACCCCCCATCCACGCGGTAGGATGCGCCGGTGACCCATTCCGCCGCCGTCGCGCAGAGGAACACGACGGCCTGCGCGATATCCGCGACCTTGCCGGCGCGGCCGAGGGGAATCGTGCCGATCATCGCCTCCTTGTAGGCGACACTGAGCGGATTCACCTCGCTGCCGACCTCTACGTACCCCGGCGAGACGGCGTTTACCCGGATGCCGGCGTGCGCGAATTCCAGCGCGAAGCAACGGGTAAGCATCTCGGCGGCCGCCTTGGACGCACAATAGTGTGCGGCGCCGAGCCGGGCCCGTTCCGCCGATCCCGACGTGATGTTGACGATGCAGCCTGGCCGCCCCGCTGCGACCAGGCGGCGGCAGAATTCCTGCGAAGTCAGGAACATGCCCTTGACGTTGGTGTCGAGCACGCGGTCCCAGGCCGCTTCCGTCATTTCCAGGATCGGATCGCAGGGATAGATGCCGGCGCCATTCACCAGGATGTCGACCGGCCCGCCAAAGGCGGCCTCGGCCGCGTCGAAGCCGCCGAGTACCGCGGCGCGGTCGACAACGTCCATCCGCACGAACCGGATCGGCCCGGCGGGGGAGCTTGGCGGGCGGGTATCCGCGGCCGCCACGTCGATGCCTGCCGCGGCGAACGCCTCTGCGATTGCCCAGCCGATGCCGCCGGTGCCCCCGGTCACCAGCGCCCGGCTCCCTTGCAGTTTCAGCTCCATCGCCGCCTCTCGCTCAATGCTTCAGGGGTGAGAACGCGGTTTCCCGCATCCTGAGCACAAAGATGAGCGTGATGATCGCGCAGGCGATGACGTAGAAGGTGGGCGACATGATGTTGCCGGTGGTGGCTACCAGCCAGGTGGCGATGAACGGGGCGAAACCGCCGAACAGCATGACCGCCAGGTTATAGCCGATGGACATCCCGGAATAGCGGATCCGGGTCGGGAAGAGTTCGGCATAGGTGGCGGGTACACAGGCGGAATAGGTACACACCAGCAGCACCAGCACGACCTGCACCACCAGGACGATCCAGAACTGTCCCGTGCTTGCCAGCCAATAGCCCGGGTAGCACAGCACGATGAAGCCGATGCAGGAAGTGATCAGCAGCGGCTTGCGCCCAATCCGGTCGGACAACGCACCGATGAACGGCGTGGCGATGGCCAGGCCCAACAGCCCAATCGTGTTGATCAACATCGCCTGGTTCGGCGCCATCTTCACGACGGTGGTCAGCCAACTCTGCATGTACTGCAGCGTGATGTAGTAGCAGGCGGTGTTGTGGATAGTGATACCGAACTGGGTGATCAGGTCGGAGCGATGCTCCACGAACAGTTCGCGCAGCGGATGCTTGGAAACAGTGTGCTCCTGCTCCAGCGCCACGAACTCCGGGGTGTCCGGCAGCTTCAACCGGAAGTAGACCGCGAAGCCGGCGACGAAGATGCCGCACAGGAACGGGATGCGCCAGCCCCAGGCCGCCATGGCATCGGCTCCGAGCGTTGCGGTCAACAAGTAGACGAAGCCCGAGCCGAGCAGGAAGCCCGCGCCGACGCTGAATTGCTGCCAACTGCCGATAAAGCCACGCTTGCCGGTGGGAGCGAATTCCACCAGGAAGGTGGCAGCCCCGCCCCATTCGCCGCCGCCCGAGAAACCCTGCACCAGGCGCATCAAGATCAGCAGCAGCGGCGCCCAGACGCCGAGCGTGGCGTAGGTAGGCAGGAATCCGATCAGCATGGTGGCAATGCCCATCAACCCGACCGTCAGGGTCAGGGCGGCGCGGCGGCCGGCGCGGTCACCGTAGGCGCCGATGATGATCGAGCCGACGGGGCGCATGAAGAATCCGACGCCGTAAATCCCAAAAGTATACAGTACTTGTGCCAGGGATGATGCCTTCGGGAAGAAAGCCGCACCGATCGCCGTCACGAGATAGCCGTAAACTGCGAAATCATACCATTCCAGCACGTTGCCGATCGTCCCGGCAATCGTGGCCCGGACCATCGTGGCGGACCGGTCGGATGCCTCCGACGGACCGGTTACTTGCGTCTGGCTCATGCGACTGTTCTCCCTTCGGCCTTGGAGCCTTGATCAACAAGGCCCAGCGGTTGGTTTTCCCTCATGAGTAGGAAGGTCATCCGAATACCATTCAGCATTCGAGTCCAACGCAGATTAGCCGACGTTTCCCAGAGGACCGGCGCGTCGGACCATCCGGCTGGCACGATGACAGCCTTCAAGGCGTTCTACAACAATACTATCCCCCCAACGACACCAGCAGCCTCGCCGACCGGTCGTGATCGCCGTCTGACCGATGATCTAGACCCGTAATAAGCGCCGATGGGCGCGGCTCTTCCGCGCGCATCGGCGCTTGGTATGCGCGCGGGCGACGCGGAAGCCCGCGCGCCGGGCTGGTGGAGCGGCCGCGCGCAAAACAAAGGCTCAATGCCGTGGGTCGCGATCAGCGAGCCACGGTATTACGTGTCAGTCGGCGCGTAATCGCCGTCCGATGAACACCGGGTTCAACCGCGGGGGTAACACAGACAGCCAGCTCAAATAGCGCTCGGCGTACTCGCCACTCGCGCGTCGCTTATGGTCCATTTCGCGAGGGGCGACGGTCTGCTCTCTGCGCGTTGCTGCGAAAGGCCGCCATTCCGCTCTCGTGAAGGGTTTCGGACGCCGGTAGGCGTACGAAAGTCTCCGAGGAACGAACCCGCGGGCCGC
>CAIMEK010000814.1 GCA_903839965.1 uncultured Acetobacteraceae bacterium
CAGACGGTTGGTGCATCCTCGTTCCGGCGGGGACCTGGCACAACATCACCAATATCGGGGCGACGCCCATGCAGGTCTATTCGATCTACGCGCCCGCCCACCACACGCCCGGCAAGGTGCAGGCAACGGCCGCGGCAGCCGAATCCGATAAAGACGACGAGCCAGCGGCCTGGTCGGTGCAGCCAAAACAGGCGCCCGATAAACACGGGTGACCCGATTGATCTGCAACAACAGGAGCCTCTCAGCCAAGGGCGCAAAGCCGCCGTGAATGTGTCCGCCACGCCGTCGCGAGACGAGGTCAAGCAGCCGGAACGGCCGAAGCTGCGCGACATCATGGGCCCCGGCCTGATTACCGGTGCCTCGGACGACGACCCCAGCGGCATCGCCACCTATTCCCAGGCGGGAGCGCAGTTCGGCTACGGCCTGGGGTGGACGCTGCTGTTCACCTATCCGCTGATGTGCGCGATTCAACTCGTCAGCGCGCACATCGGAAGGGTCACCGGTCGGGGTCTCGCGGGCAACATGCGGCGCCACTATCCGGTGTCGCTGCTCTACCTGTTGGTCGGACTGCTGGTGGGCGCCAACACGATCAATATCGGTGCCGATCTCGGCGCCATGGCCGCGGCCCTGCGTCTGCTGGTCGACGGTCCAATGCTGCTCTACATCGCCGGCTTCACCACCGTCACCGTTTTGCTCGAAGTGTTCGTGCGCTACTCGCGCTACGTCTCGGTACTGCGATGGCTGAGCCTCTCGCTGTTCGCCTATGTGGCCACCGTGGTCGTGGTCGGCGTGCCCTGGCTGACCGTGGCGCGGAACCTGGTGCTGCCGCCTATCAGCCTCTCCGGCAACTATCTCACCGTCGTCGTCGCCGTATTCGGTACCACGATCAGCCCATATCTCTTCTTCTGGCAGGCCGGTGAGGAGGTCGAAGACGAACAGGAGGACCCCAAGGCCAAGCCGCTGATCGAGGCGCCCCAGCAGGCACCACGGCAGATGGCGCGCATGCAGCTCGACACGATCGTCGGCATGGGCTTTTCCAACATCATCGCCCTGTTCATCATGCTGACGACGGCGGCGACGCTGAACGCGCACGGTGTCACCGACATCCAGACATCCTCCCAGGCGGCCGAGGCGCTGCGCCCGATCGCCGGCCGCTTCGCCTTCACCATCTTCGCGCTGGGTATCATCGGCACCGGGCTGCTGGCGTTGCCGGTATTGGCCGGGAGCGCCGCCTATGCGGTGGGCGAAACATTGCACTGGCGGGTCGGGCTGGCCCAGCGCCCTGGCCGCGCGCGCGCCTTCTACGGCACGATCGCGGCGGCAACCTGCGTGGGCGCGGTGCTCAACTTCACCCCCCTCGATCCGATCAAGGCGCTGTTCTGGAGCGCCGTGATCAACGGGGTCGCGGCGGTGCCGATCATGATCATGATCATGCTGATGGCCTCGCGCCGGCGGGTGATGGGGCAGTTCACGCTGAAACCATGGCTGAAGTCCCTCGGCTGGCTCGCCACTGCGGCGATGGCCGCTGCCGCGATCGGAATGTTCGCGACCTGGGGCAGCTAGTGCCCGGACGCAATCGGATGGTTCACCGAACCGACCGCCCATCCATCCCGCCGAAAAGCCGAGAGCCGGCTGCACGGTCTGTTTGCGTCTGAACGCAAGCATGGGCGTGCTGTTCGCCGCCAGCACGCTGCACCTGATCCCGGCGCTGATCTTCGTCATCGTCGCGCAGCGGCGGCTGGTGGACGGGCTGACGGCGGGGGCGACCAAGGGGTAGGCGTCGGGAAGCGCTGAAGGGGCCGCCGTTCGGAGGTTTGTGCCGCGCCGCTCGATAAATACGATATCGTAACCGTCAGGGCGCAATTCGGCGATGTCGGGCTCGCGCGAAGGCGCGCGCGCGGCTTCGCCCCACGCCCCCTGCGGCCGCCTAGTTGACATTTTATAGGTTATGTACGGGTTAGAACGGAATCTCGTCGTCGAGGTCGCCGCCGCCCTTCGGGGCGTCCCACGACGGTCCG
>CAIMEK010000815.1 GCA_903839965.1 uncultured Acetobacteraceae bacterium
GTGGTTGTCCATCAGGCAGAACAGGTATAACCGCACGGCATATGTGTCAACGCTCTCTGCCAGGCGCGCATAGAGCAGGCGCCGATCCTTATCATCCCGGAATATGTTCTGTTGCGCGTTCCCGCGCACCGTCACGTGGTAGATTGCTCCGGGATATTCAATTCTTAGTTGCCGTGCCATTTGCAGCAATTAATACCACGCGCTGGTCTTAACTACAAGCTTATTTGCTATCTGTAGGACTGACCCTGTGGCTTCCTTCCAATAGCTGCGCCAGTTTCCGCGAATCCACCTTGTCGGTCTTGACCTGCGCGGCAGAGATTAAACGGACATGCAACGGATTGGCCATCACAATGCGCTTAATCGTAAGCGTCCGGTGAACCCATCTTTCGCTTGATTGCGAAGGCTCTATATTTTCTGGCAACACATGCGCAAGGTGCGCATGCAGGAAATATGGAGGTGTGCGATGGACGTGCGGAAAACGACGAGTGAAGCGCGGCGTGCGAAGTGGCAAAAGTTGATCGCCGAAGCGGCGTGCAGCGGGAGATCGATCCGGGAGTTCTGTCGGCAACGTCGAGTGACGGAGGCGCAGTTTTATACGTGGCGTGCGCGGCTGAATGGCAAGGTCCACGGGATGGCGCGACGGCGTGCGATGTCAGCAACGAAAGCGGCGACGTTCGCATTGGTCAGTGAGGCTTCTGGGGAACTGGACGCTGGGATTGAACTGGTGCTGGCCGATGGGCGGCGGCTACGGATTCGCCGGGGTGTGGATGAGGCGACGTTGCGAACGGTGCTCTCTGCGGTGGGGGCGGCGCCGTGCTGAGCTTTCCGGCGGCGATCCAGGTATTTTTGTGCACGGTGCCCTGTGACATGCGGCGCTCGTTCGACGGACTCAGCATGATGGCCGAGCATATTGTACAGGCTGATCCCCTGTCCGGGCACCTGTTCGTTTATTGCAACCGGCGGACGGATCGACTGAAGATTTTGTACTGGGACCGTGACGGTTGGGCGATCTGGTACAAGCGGTTGGAAGCGGGGACGTTTCAATATCCGTTCAGCGAGAGTGGGCGCAAAGAGATTGCGGCGTGGGAACTGGGCATGTTGCTGGAAGGGATTGATCTGAAAGCCGGCAAGCGGCGCAAGCGCTACCAGTTGCCGTCGAAGTTACCGGAGTCCATAGGGGTCGGCACCGGGAGTGGAATCGGCGCATAAAAAAAGGGGGTAAAAAAATATTTATTTTTTTATTGACTATAGCCGGTAGCTCTGTAATGATACCGGCATGACAACACAACAGCTTCAGCAACATATCGGGAACATTCAAGCCGAACTGACTGCTCTGGGACCGATCCATCCCGGCAGTCTTTCGGAACAGTACAACGTATGCGGGACCCCCGGCTGCCGATGCAAGGATTCGAAACGGCCGCAGAAGCACGGGCCGTACTACCAACTCAGCTACACATGGCGGGGCAAGAGTACGACGCGTTTTGTGCGGCCGGCGCGGGTGGCGACGCTGCGGCAGAAGATCGAGAACTACCGGCGCTTTCGGGAGTTGACCGCCGAGTGGGTGGATACGGCCGTTGCTCTGGAAAGCGTGGAGCGGGAGGCGGCGAAAAGAGCACCATGAAGATCGACCGCAAACAGCTGCCGCAGAACCTGGATCAATGCCATGCGTTGATCCGGGAGTTGATGGACAATCTGGATGCCAAGGAGCGCAAGCTGCAACGTCTGCTCGCCTGGTTGACGAAGCTGCTGCGGTGGCGCTACGGGCCGAGGCGGGAGCACGTGGACGAGAACCAGCTCTTTCTGTTTGCGGTGGCCACCGTGGAAACGAAGCAGGATGTGCCGCCGGCTGAACCGGTGCCGGGAACGAAGAAGCCATCTCACAAACCCCACGGTAGGATGCCGCTGCCTCCGCACTTGGAACGGCAGGAACAACACCACGAACTGGCTGGCGATAAGTGTGGCTGTCCGCAGTGCCAAGAGCCGATGCGCAGGATCGGCGAGGAAATCAGCGAGCGATTGGAGTATGTGCCCGCTTCGTTGCATGTGATCAAAGATATCTGTGGCAAGTACGCCTGCCCAAAAGGCTGCACGGTGGTGACGGCCGGCAAGCCCATGCAACCGATCGAGAAGGGACTGGCGGGACCGGGACTTTTGGCGCACGTGGCGGTGAATAAGTACGCCGATCATTTGCCGTTATATCGGCAGGAACAGATGTTTGCGCGCCAGGGGGTGGAACTCTCCCGGCAAACGTTGTGCGACTGGATGCGCGATTGTGCAACACTGGTCCAACCGTTGTTCGAGCAGATGAAGCGGGTGGTGCTGAGTTCCAAGGCGGTGCAAACCGACGACACCCCGGTTGCGGTGCTCGACCCGGCGATGACGCGCACGAAGACGGGGCGGGTATGGACATATGTTGGGGACCGGGACCATCCCTATACCGTTTACGATTACACCCCGGATCGCAGCCGCGACGGGCCGGACCGCTTCCTTCAGGAATTCTGTGGATATTTACAGGCCGACGCTTATTCCGGTTATGACGGCATTTATAAGGATGCGCAGCGCGAGGTTACGGAGGTTGCCTGCTGGGCGCACGCCCGGCGTAAGTTCTTCGAGGCCCAGGAATCCGACATAATGCGCTCCATGGTTCTGCTTGCCTATATCCGGCTGCTCTACGAGGTCGAGCGCGAAGCCCGGGATCGGAAAATGGACGGCACGCAACGCCTGGCGCTGCGCCGCGAAAAGAGCGTGCCGATCCTGGCAGACATCGAAGCGTACTTGCGGCGCGAACACCGCGAGGTGTTGCCCAAGAGTCCGATGGGGGATGCGATCGGATATGCGCTCAACAACTGGGCAGCGCTGCGGTGTTATACCGAGGACGGCGACTTGGAGATCGACAACAACGGTGCCGAGCGTTCCTTACGTGGCGTAGCCGTTGGGCGCAAGAACTGGCTATTCTTCGGCAGCGATGCCGGCGGTCGCACCGCCGCGATCCTGATCAGTCTCATCACAACCTGTAAGCGCCTCGACATCGATCCGTTCGCTTATCTGCGTGATATCTTCGAACGCATCAGCGCGCATCCCGCTAAACGTCTATCCGAACTGCTGCCCGATCAGTGGAAAGCCGCCCACAC
>CAIMEK010000816.1 GCA_903839965.1 uncultured Acetobacteraceae bacterium
CGGCGAGTTGCTGCCGCCCTCGTTCAGCGTGCCGCGCATCGTGCGCAGGTCCTCCGACGGCGTGTCGTCGACATAGGCCAGCCCGGCCACGATGAGGTGCTCCGCCCACTGGTAGAGCGTGTCGAAATAATCCGAGGCGTAGTACTTGTGCTCGCCCCAGTCGAAGCCGAGCCAGCGCACGTCCGCCTGGATGGAGTCGATGAACTCCTGCTCCTCCTTCACCGGGTTGGTGTCGTCGAAACGCAGGTTGCAGCGGCCACCGAATTCCGCCGCCACGCCGAAATTCAGGCAGATCGACTTGGCATGGCCGATATGCAGGTAGCCGTTCGGCTCCGGCGGGAAACGGGTGATCACGCCGCCGACCCGCCCGGCATCGACGTCGGCCTGGATGATGTCGCGAATGAAATCGCGGCCCGCCTCGTTGCCGTTTCCTGGCGCCACACCCGGGTCGGTCGGCTTGTCGGTGTCCATCATGCGCGTCGTTCCATCCGAAAACATCGTCATGGGGCGCCAACCTACATGACCAGGGCGATTGTGCCACCCCGGGGAAGTCTTGCCCGGTCGGCGCGCCGCGTCTATGGCTCGGGCCGTCCGTCCGATGGAGAGATGCCGCCATGCCGCTCGTGCCAGTCTACCTGCCTGCCCCGGACCGCTACCAGGCCATGACCTACCGCCGCTGCGGGCGCAGCGGCCTCGACCTGCCGGCGATTTCGCTGGGGTTGTGGCAGAACTTCGGGGGCACGGATGCCTTCGAGAACGGCCGCGCGGTGCTGCGCCGGGCGTTCGACCGCGGCGTGACCCATTTCGATCTCGCCAACAACTACGGGCCGCCGTTCGGCGCGGCGGAGGAGAATTTCGGCCGCATGCTGGCGACCGACCTGAAGCCGTATCGCGACGAGCTGATCATCTCCACCAAGGCCGGCTACGACATGTGGCCGGGACCATACGGCTCCTGGGGCTCCCGCAAGTACCTCACCGCCAGCCTCGACCAGAGCCTGCAGCGGATGGGCCTCGATTACGTCGACATCTTCTATTCGCACCGGGTCGACCCGCGCACGCCGCTGGAAGAAACCATGGGCGCGCTCGACCGCGCGGTGCGGCTGGGCAAGGCCCTTTACGCCGGCATCTCGTCGTATTCGCCCGAACTGACGCGCCAGGCGGCGGCGATCCTGAAACAACTCGGCACCCCCTGCCTGATCCACCAACCCTCCTACTCGCTGCTCAACCGTTGGGTCGAAGGCGGCCTGCTGGACACGCTGGGCGAACTCGGAATCGGCTGCATCGCCTTCTCGCCACTGGCCCAGGGCATGCTGACCGGCAAATACCTCAACGGTGTGCCGGCGGACGCGCGGGCAACCAAGGGCGGCTCGCTCTCCAACCGACTGCTGACGCCGGCCAACCTGGAGCGCGTGCGCGCGCTGGCCACCATTGCCGAGCGGCGCGGCCAGAGCCTGACCCAGATGGCGCTCGCCTGGGTGCTGCGCGACCCGCGCGTCACCACGGCCCTGATCGGCGCCCGTACGCCGGCACAACTCGACGATTCACTGGGCGCCCTGAAAAACCTGGCGTTCAGCCCCGAAGAACTGGCCGAAATCGACCGCCACGCCACCGAAGGCGACATCAACCTGTGGCGCGCCTCGTCCATGGCAAAGCCGGTGGGGTAGCAGGCCAGCCTCAGAGCCCTGGCCTGCTACATCGTCGCCCCAAGCACCCAAGGGGCGAACTCGGCGGACCCCGCGTCCAGGGCCTCCGATTTCGTGCGCTCGCCGCCTGCCACCTTCAGCATTTCCTCGAAGATGCGTTCGCCGCATTGCTGCACGGTTTCGTCGCCGTCGAGGATGGTGCCGCAGTTGATGTCCATGTCGTCCTGCATGCGGGTGAACATGGCGGTGTTGGTGGCGAGCTTCATCGAGGGGGTTGGCTTGCAGCCGAACACGCTGCCGCGGCCGGTGGTGAAGCACATCAGGTTGGCGCCGCCGGCGACCTGTCCAGTGGCGCCGACCGGGTCGTAACCGGGCGTGTCCATGAACACGAGGCCCTTCCGGGTTATCGGCTCGGCGTAGTTCAGCACCTCGACCAGGTTGGTGCTGCCGGCCTTGGCCATGGCGCCGAGCGACTTCTCCAGGATGGTGGTGAGTCCGCCGGCCTTGTTGCCGGGGCTGGGATTGGCGTTCATTTCCGCGCCTTCGCGGGCGGTATAATCCTCCCACCAGCGCATCAGGCCGACCAGCTTCTCGCCGACCTCGCGGCTGGCGGCGCGGCGCGTCAGCAGGTGCTCGGCGCCATAGGTTTCGGGGGTTTCGGCCAGGATGACGGTGCCGCCGTGGCGGACCACCAGGTCGCTGGCCGCGCCCAGCGCGGGGTTGGCGGAGACGCCGGAATAGCCGTCCGAGCCGCCGCATTGCAGCGCCACGATGAGCTCGCCGGCGGGCACGCTCTCGCGGCGGACGGCGTTGGCGTCGGCCAGCGCCTCGCGCACGAAGGCGATGCCGGCCTGCACGGTCTTGCGGGTGCCGCCCATCTCCTGGATGTCCATGCTGCGCAGCCGCCCGGCCAGCTTCTGCTCTTCCAGCAGCGCGCCGATCTGGTTCATTTCGCAACCCAGGCCGAGCATGATGACGGTGGCGAAGTTGGGGTGCCGGGCATAGCCGCCGAGGGTGCGGCGCAGCAGCGCCATCGGCTCGCCCGGGGTCATGCCGCAACCGGTCTTGTGAGTCAGCGCCACCACGCCGTCGATATTGGGGTAGTCGCTCAGGGCATCCTGGCCGGTGAACGGGTTGCGGCGGAACGCGTCGGCCACCAGCGAGGCGACGTGGGCGCTGCAGTTCACGCTGGTGAGCAGGCCGATGTAGTTGCGCGTGGCGACGCGGCCGTCCGGGCGGCGGATGCCCTGGAAGGTGGCGGGCGGCGCAATGAAGTCGGTCGGGCGGACATCGACGCCCCAGGCGTAGTCGCGTGCGAACTCGCCCATGCCGCAATTATGCTCGTGGACATGCGCGCCGGGGGCGATCGGCGCGGTGGCGAAACCGATGATCTGGCCGTAGCGGCGGATCGGCTCGCCTTCCGCGTAGGCGCGGGTGGCGACCTTGTGGCCGGCGGGGATGCGGACGGTGGCCACCACGCCCTCGGCGACCCGTGTGCCGGGCAACAGGGTCGTGCGGGCGATGACCACGCCGTCACCGGGGTGCAGGCGAATGACGGGCGGTGCTGGCATGGTGGTTCTCCCCCAGGTACGGTTGGGCCGGGCACGAGGCCCGGCCCACCCTATCCAGGCGCTCGTGGTCGAAAGTTCAGGCGATGCCGCCGGAGCCGGCGCGGGCATCCGCGATCTGGGCCTTGGCCGCCATCGCCATCAGGCCACTGTCGTTGGCAATGGTGGTCAGGCGGAAGCCCATCTTGATCATCCGCGCGGCATAGGCACCGGTACCGCAGTGAATGCCGGGATAGATGCCGCGCTTTTTGCAGGCGGCGATCAGCTGCTCGTAGATGGTGAAGAAGAACTGGTCCTCGTGGTCGAGCTTCGGCGTCTTGCCATAGGAGAACGCCAGGTCGGCGGGTCCTACATAGATGCCGGCGATCCCCTTGACGTCGAGAATCTCGTCCATGTGCTCGATGGCCTGCTGGGTCTCGATCATCGGGATGACGAGGGTTTCGTCGTTGGCGGTCGACTGGTAGCTGGTCGCCTCGCCGTACATGGCGGCGCGGATCGGGCCGTTCGAGCGGGCGCCGCGCGGCGGATACTTGGCGTACTGCACAAGCGCCTCGGCGGCCTCGCGGGAGTTCACCATCGGACAGATGATACCCATGGCGCCGCCGTCCAGCGACTTGCCGACGATGCCGGGCTCGAGCCAGGGCACCCGCACCAGCGGGGTGATCGGGAACGACTGCATGGCCTGGAAGCACTGCACCATGGACTGGTAGTCCTGCACGCCGTGCTGGGTGTCCACGGTAACGGAATCGAAGCCGCACTTGGCGATCACTTCGGCCGAGAAGCCGGAGGGGATGGCCAGCCAAGCGTTCACGGCGGCCTTCCCGGATGCCCAGCGTTGCTTGAGTAGGTTGGCCATGTTCAGGGGATCCCTTCAAGGAAAAGTGTACCAGACGCTAGGCCGGGGGGTCGGCCCGGTCAATTTGCTCCCTGCGCCCGCCTGCATTGAACAACGCGTGGGGCGGGTCATCGGCGCATCGGTGAGTGGTCGGGGCGAGAGGATTCGAACCTCCGGCCCCAGCGTCCCAAACGCTGTGCTCTACCAGGCTGAGCTACGCCCCGCGACCGGGCCGCAAGCTATGGAAGGCGGGGGGATTAGGCAAGAGTTGGCGCGTTGAGGCGGAATGCTTGCCCCCCTCCCCCGGCCCCCACCCACTCGGGGCGGGGGAGAAGCGGTTACGGGGCGGTGTTGAAGATGCGTTGCAGAACGTGGTCGCCAACGCGGATGTCCAGGCGCTCGGCGGTGCCGGCGGCAACCTCCAGCGTCGCGCGCACCGGCCCGCGGCCGTCGATCACCGCGAGGCTCTGCGGCACGGTGTGCTCGGCGATGCTGCGGATGGTGCCGTCGGCATTGATGAACAGCATGTCGAGCGACGAAATGGTGTTGCGCATCCACATCTGGCTCTCGCGCGGCGAACCCCAGTCGAACAGCATGCCCCCGTCCGCCGCCACGCTGGGGCGGAACATCAGGCCAACGGTCTGCTGGTCCATGGTCAGCGCCATCTCGACCTGGAAATTGTGCCGCACGTTGTCATGGGTGACGATCACCAGCGGCTCCTTCGGCAGTTCCGGCTGCGGCCCGGTCTGCGCCAGCGCCGGCACGGCCAGCAGGTTCCCGGCCAGCAGGGCCGCGATCAGGGTGCGACGGGTCATGCGGGAAGCCTCTCCTTCAGCGCCGAGTCGGCCAGGCGCTTGATGTCGTCGCGCACGTCGCCCTCGCGCGGGGCGTCGCGCAAGGTGGTGAACCAGTGCTCCGGCGGGTTGCGGCCGGCCGCGCGGTGGTAGGTCAGCGCGCGCAGCACCGCCTCCGCCGCTGGCGTCGTGCGATCGGGAACGGGCAGCCCGTTCAGCGTGGCCCAGATGCCCGCCCAGCAACGCCCGACGGTGTAGGGATTGTAGCCGCCGCCGCCCACCACGACCAGCCCGGGTGCCAGGCCGAGCAGCGACGCCGCCACCTCGCGATAGGCGTTGTTGGACAGCGACAGCTTGGCCAGCGGGTCCTCCTCCAGCGCGTCCGCGCCCGATTGCAGCAGGATGGCCTGCGGGCGCCGCGCCGCGATCAGCGGCAGCACGGCATGACGCATGAGGTGGCGCATTTCGCTGTCGTTGCAGCCGCGCGGCACCGGGAAGTTGCGCGCCGCGCCGCCGGCCCGGTCCTCGGCCAGCCCGGTGCGCGGCCAGCGCCCGGCCTCGTGGAGGGAGATGGTGAACACCCGCTCCTCGTCATGGAAGGCGTCCTGCACGCCGTCGCCGTGATGGGCGTCGATATCGAGGTAGACGATCCTCTCCAGCCCATGGTCGAGCCAGGCCAGCATCAGCAGCGCCGGATCGTTCAGGTAGCAGAACCCGCTCGCCCGATCCGCGCGGCCGTGATGGGTGCCCCCGCCCGGACAGTGCACCACGCCGCCCGCGGCGGTCAGGCGCGCCGCCAGGAGGGCGCCGCCGGCGGCGGTCGCCGGGCGGCTGTAGATCTCGCGGTAGACCGGGTTGCCGTCGGCGCCGATGCGGTAGCGCTCGCGATCCGAAAGCGAGACCTGGTGCGCCTGCTCGGTGCGTTTCAGCGCCGCAAGGTAGAGCGGATCGTGGAAGCGCGCGAGCTCGGCGTCGGTCGCCATCGGTGCCTCGACATAGACGGCGGGGTCGAGCCAGCCCATGGCGCGGATGAGGTCGGTGGTGGTCGAGACGCGCGGGACGTTCAGCGCATGCCGGGGGCCGAAAGCCGGGCGGCGATAGATCTCGCTGCCGACATAGACCGGGCGCTCGCGGGGATCGGGAAGCATCGGCCTGCGATACACAGGCGTATGCGCCGGCGGCAAGGCCGGCGCGTGCCGTTGGGCCGCGAAAATATCAGGCGGCGCCGACGTGGTGGCTGTCCGTCTTGCCGTTGTCGGCCATCGCCGCGAGGAATTGCTGCACCTCGCCGCGCAGCGTGTCCGAGGTTTTGCCAACCTCGCCCGCGGCTGCCAGCACGGCCTGGCTGCTGGCCTGGCTGCCCTCGGAGATCGCCGACACCTTCTGCATCGCCTCGGTGGCATTGCCGACCGAGCACATCACGCTCTGCACGCTGCTGGCGATCTCCCGCGTGGCCGCCGCCTGTTGCTCGACGGCGGCGGCGATCGCCGCGGCGACCGCGTCCACCTGGCTGATCGCCTGGGTCACTTCCTGCACCGCGCCGACGGCGTCGCCGGTGGCGCCGCGGATGGCGACGATCTGCGCGCCGATCTCCTCGGTGGCCTTGCCGGTCTGCGTCGCCAGCGCCTTCACCTCGCCGGCGACCACGGCGAAGCCCCTGCCCGCCTCGCCGGCCCGCGCCGCCTCGATGGTCGCGTTCAGCGCCAGCAGGTTGGTCCTGGTGGCGATGTCGGTGATCAGCCGGACCACCTCGCCGATGCGTTCCACCGCACCCGCGAGCCCGGCGACTTTCTGGTCGGTGACGGTGGCGCGCTCCACCGCCTGCTGCACGGCACCGGTGACGCCGCTGACCTGCTTGCTGATCTCGGCGATGCTGGACGACATTTCCTCGGCCGCGGCAGAGACCGCGTTGAGGTCGCGCGAGGAGGTGCTGGCGCCCTCGGCGGTGGACAGCGCGCTGTCGCGGGTCTGCTGCGCCGCGTCCGACATGGCGGTGGCGGCGGACCGCATGTGCTCCGCCGATTGCGTCAGCGAGGCCATCACCCCGGCGATGCTCTGGCCGAAATCGTGAGTGTGGCGCTCCATCGCCACCTGCCGGCGGTCGCGGGCGGCCTGCGCCGCCGCACGCTCCGCCACCAGGCGTTCGGACTCGATCATGTTGCGGCGGAACACGTCCACTGTGCCGGCCATCTCGGCGATTTCGTCGCGGCCGTCGCGGGCCGGGATTTCCACGCCGGTGTCGCCGGCGGCCAGCTTACGCATGGCCTTGGTCATCGCGCCCAGCGGTCGGGCGATGCCGCGGCCAATTAGCGCCGCCAGCAATACGCCGAGCAGCAGCGCGGCGACCGCGAAGCCTTCCTGCAGCAGCCGCGTCGAGCCGAGGGCCGCGGCATTGGCATCCCGTTCCGCCGCGGTGTACTTCGCCAACGCCGCCATGGTTTGATCGTTCTGCGCGTATAGCGCCACGAGCTGCTTGTTGAGGCTGCCGAACAGGTCCTCCGCGGCGACCGTGGCGGTGGCCAGTTCGTCGAAGTTCTTGCGGTAGGCCGAGAGCGCTGCCTGCAATGCGGCGACCGGCGCCTGCAGTTCGGCGCCTTGCAGCCGCGGCAGCAGCTTCTCCAGCGCCTTCGCGGCGCCGTCATAGCCTTTGCGGAAATTGTCCGCCGAGGCGGCGTCCTTGAACAGGCTGAAGCGCAGGCTGAGGATGCGCAGCGAAAGCAGCGTTGAATCGACATCCTGGGCCGCATCCGCCGCGTCGGCGTTTGCGGTGCGCGCCGCCGCCTGCCTGATGGCGGTCATTGCCGCGACCAGCTCGTTGCCCGCCTTGACGAGCGCGCGGTTGCTTCCGTCCATCGCGTCGGAGCTTTGCACCAGGCGGTCGAAGCCTTCCTTGGCCGCGCCGAGGGCCTGCAATACCTCGGTGTAGGCACGACGGCGCTCCTCGGACGGCGTATCGCGTTGCGCAGTCCTGATCGCCTCTGTTGCTTCGCGATGGGCTTTCTCGAACGCGCTGCTCGCCGCCTTGTCGTTCAGCGCCTTGTACTCCACGGCGGCGCGGCGCATGGTTTGCAGGTCGATCATGCTGCCGAGGACGTTCATCGTCCGCTCGTTGATGACGGCGAGGCCGTTGGCATCGCTCTCCACCCGGGCGAGCTGCCAGAGACCGCATAACGCGATCGCCAGACCGAGCACGATCAGACAGCCGAAGCCGGCGTAGAGCCGGCTGGTGATGCGGAAACGGTTGAAATGCGACACGGAGTGCGGCTCCTGGCCAGGGGTGAACGGGCCTCGAACCAGCCAGCCGGATGCGCGCGTCCCGGCCGTCGAGGCCCCGGGCACGGGTTATCCGCAGATGGTTAAATTTGCGTTCCTCCGCGCGGCGAACCGGCGGCGCGGCTACACCGCCGCGCCTTCCTCGGCGGGAGCAGGTACCACCGTGGCGACGATGGAGGCGTCGAGCGCTTCGTAGTCGTGGTAGCCGATGGTCGCGTACAGCTCCGCGCGGGTCTGCATGCGGTCGATGAGCCGGTGGGTGCCGCCATTGGCGCGGATCGAGGTGAACAGCTCCTCTTGCGCCTTCGCCGCGACCCGCAGCGAGGACACCGGCCAGATCACCATGCGGTAACCCATGGCCTGGAATTCGGACGCGGTGAAGAACGGCGTGCGGCCGAACTCGGTCATGTTGGCCAGTAGCTTCACCCCGGGCAGCCGCCGGGCGAAGGCCTCGAACATGTCGCGGCTGGTCAGCGCCTCGGGGAAGATCGCATCGGCGCCGGCCTCCAGGTAGAGCCGGGCACGGGCCACCGCGCCGTCCAGCCCCTCGCTGGCGGCGGCGTCGGTGCGGGCGATGATGCAAAGGTGCCGGCGCGCCCGCGCCGCGGCGGCCACCTTGGCGGCCATGTCGCGCGCATCGGCCAGCTTCTTGTCGTTCAGGTGGCCGCATTTCTTCGGCAGCACCTGGTCCTCGACATGCACCGCGCCGGCGCCGGCCTCCTCGAAGCAACGCACCATGTGCATCACGTTGAGCGCTTCGCCGTAGCCGGTGTCGCCGTCCACCAGCACCGGCAGCGCCGAGGCGCGGGCCACCTGGCGAATAAAGAAACACACCTCGTCGACGGTGATCACGCCGAGATCGGGCAGCCCCATGGAGGCGCTCATCGCCGCGCCGGAGAGATAGAGCGCCTCGAAGCCGGCGGCGCGGGCCTGCAGCGCGGCCATGCCGTTGTGGGTGCCGGGGATCTCAAGGATC
>CAIMEK010000817.1 GCA_903839965.1 uncultured Acetobacteraceae bacterium
CGGCGTTGCTCGATCGTTACGCCGCCGACCGCCACCAGGTCGTCGCCGGCCACCTGCTGCCGCGCGCCGACCGCGCCGTGCCCGGCGATGCAGCCTGGGCGGCGGAACTGCAAGCCGTCGCCGCCGACCGGACCGCGGCGCGCGCCTGGCTGCGCGCCGCCTGCATGCTGGACATTCCCGGCCTGCGCCCCGAGTCCACCACGACTCCGGCATGAGAGCGCACGGCAAGCGCAAGTATTGAACGGCGCCCTGCCCAGAATACCCGGCAATCTCGCGCCGTCGCCGTTCGGCACCCTGCAGGATGCGGGCCGGCAGGGCTGGCAGCGCGTCGGCGAGTCCGCCCGCGGCGCCATGAACGTCGAGGCGCCGGCCGCGGCCAACGCGCTGGTCACGTTTACTTTTCGTTAGCAAGGCCCCCGGTACATCTATGGAATGACTGCAAGGTCCAGCAAGGACCCCGCGGAAGTGGGCAAGCAAGCCGGCGCCTGGCCGCGCGTTGCGTTCCTCTCCGGGTGCCGAGCCTTTTTCGGCTCGCTGCCGACCCGGGTACGGCGTTGCCTGCCGGGTCGCGACGCCTTGCTGGTGCTGCCGGAATGCGCCGTGGTGCTCGGCGTCATCGCCGTCATCTGGACCTGCATCGGCCTGATGCTGTCCCAGCAGCACGACGCGGCGGCACTCGCGGCGGAGCGCGACACCGCCAACCTGGTGCGCGCTTTCGAGGAGAACACCGAGCGCATCGTTGCCGGCATCGACCGGACCCTGTTGACGATGCGCACCGATTATGCCGAGAACCCGCAGGCGTTCGACCTGGCCGACTGGCAGCGCCGGCATCTGCGGGCGGACCGTCTCACGGTGCAGGTGGGCTACATCGACAAGGACGGGTTCGCCAGAGGTTCCTCGATGGGCGGCGCGGCGGCCGCGCGCATCGACGTGTCCGACCGCGAGCACTACCGGTTCCATCTCGATCCGACCCGCGACGAGTTGTTCATCAGCAAGCCCCTGGTCGGCCGGGGCACCGGCAAGTGGACGGTGCAGTTCACCCGCAAAGCGCTGCTCGCCGACGGCAGTTTCGCCGGCGTGATGCTGCTTTCCATGGGCTGCGAAGAGCTGTCGCGGTTCTATGCAACGCTCGATATCGGCAAGGGCACCATTCTGCTCGCCGGAACGGACGGGACCATTCGCGCCCGCGCGCCATGGCTGGACGGCACGATCGGCGCCGGCATCAGGAGCTTTCCCCCGGAGGTCCTGAGCGGGCCCCGGAGCGAAGGCCATTTCAGCGCGCATAGCCGCTACGACGGGCGCAACCGCATCTTCAGCTACCGCCGGCTGCCCGATCTGCCCCTGGTCGTCCTGGTCGGGTTCGATACGGCGCAGATCTTCGAGGCCTACCAGCATGCGCGGGCCCGCTCGGCACTGTTCGGCTGCGTGATCACCGCGATCGTGCTGATGTTCGGGGCGCTGTGGATCGGCATCCAGCGGCGCTGGATCATTTCCAGGCGGCTGCTCCGCCTGACGCTGGAAAACATCAGCCAGGGCATCGTCATGGTCGACGCGCGCGGCCAGACCCCGGTGGTGAACGCCAGGGCCATCGAACTGCTCGGCCACCCCAGCGAGACCCGCGGAGCGCTGCCCCTGTTCACCTGGCCGCCCTGGGCCGAGGAACCGCCGGCCGGGTCCGGCCAGCCGGCGCCGGAATCGCCCGAGGCATTGACCCGGCTGGTGCGCAAGGACGGCAAGATCATCGAGGTGCAGAGCCACCCCACCGCGGCGGGCGGCACCGTGCTGACCTACACCGATGTCACCGAACGCAAGCTCACCGAGGCGCGCATCCTGCATCTGGCGCATCACGATGCCCTGACCGGCCTGTCCAACCGCCTGCTGCTGGCCGAGCACACCGCCCAGGCGGTGGACCAGGCCAGGCGCCAGGGCGGCAACATCGCGGTCCTCTGCCTGGATATCGACGGCTTCAAGGCGGTCAACGACACCATGGGGCACGACGCGGGCGACGTCGTGCTGGTGCGCTTCGCCGAGCGCCTGCGCTCGCTGGTCCGGCCAAGCGATGCGGTGGCGCGCACCGGCGGCGACGAGTTCATCATCCTGGTCCGCGATCTGGCCGAGCCCCACCTGGCGGAGGAGATCGCCAGGCGCCTGCAGGAGGATCTGCCGATCCCGGTCGACCTCGGCGGCTATGTCATGACGATCAGCACCAGCATCGGGGTGGCGATCTATCCGCAGGACGGCACCGACGGGCCGCGCCTGCTGAAGAACGCCGATACGGCGCTGTACCGGGCGAAGACGGAGTCGAAGGGCGGCTACCGGCGCTTCGAATCCTGGATGGACCATTCGCTCGCGGAACGTCGGGCGCTGGAGCACGACCTGCGCGATGCGCTGGAGCGCGGCCAGTTCGAAATATGCTACCAGCCGCAATTTTCCTGCCGGACGCTCGCGGTCGTCGGCTTCGAGGCGCTGCTGCGCTGGCACCATCCGGAGCGCGGCGATGTGCCGCCCGACGTGTTCATTCCGTTGGCGGAGGAATGCGCGTTGATCGTGCCGATCGGGCGGATGGTGCTGCAGCAGGCCTGCGCGGCCGCTGCCGCCTGGCAGCCATCGTGCCGGCTGGCGGTGAACCTTTCGCCGGTCCAGTTCCGCGACGACAACCTCGTGGCCGAGGTGTCCGCCATCCTCCGCCAGACCGGGCTGCCGCCCGGGATGCTGGAGCTGGAGGTTACCGAGGGCGTGCTGATCCGCGACGGCGAGCAGGCGCTGTGCACGTTGCGTGGGCTGAAGGCGCTGGGCACCAACATCGCGCTCGACGACTTCGGAACCGGCTACTCCTCGCTGAGCTACCTGTGCCGCTTCCCGTTCGATCGCATCAAGGTCGACCGCTCCTTCGTGCAGGCGCAGGAGGAGGACATCGACGCCCGCGCGATCGTCGAGGCGGTGCTCGCCATGTGCAACCGCCTGAACCTGCAGGTCACCGCGGAGGGGGTCGAAACCGAGACCCAGTTGGACCTGTTGCGCCAGCAAGGCTGTGCCGAGGTGCAGGGCTACCTGCTGGGCAGGCCGATCGCGGGGGCCGAGGTGCAGGACTTCCTCGCCTTCCCGCGCCGGGCCTGGCGCAGCGATTATCGCCGCCTGACCCTGCCTGCCACGCCCAGTGAGGCGGCGGAGCAGGAAAGCCTCGGCCAGCTCGCCAGGGACCTCCGCGCGCAGCTGCGCGTTATCTAGGGTGCGATTGACAGCCGGGGTCGCCGCTCCGCGGCGGCCGGCGAAAATGGATGCGGACAAGCCTCCGCCGCAGCCATGGCTTGCGGAAATGCCCTTCGGCGGGCAAGTATTTGTCGCTGTCGCGACAGGCGGCGCAACGAGGGGTTGGGATGATGGGCAAGGTTCTTTTTGTCGGCGGCACCGGCCAGATTTCCCTGTGCTGCGTGCAGGCCGCGCTCGCCGCCGGTCATGCGGTCAGCGTCTACAACCGCGGCCAGACCGCCGTCGCCCTGCCCGGCGAGGTGCGCGTGTTGCCCGGCAATTTCGAAGACGACGAAGCCTATGCCGCCCTGGGCCGCCGCGAATTCGACGTCGTGTGCCAGTTTATCGCCTACGTGCCGGACCAGGTCCGCCGCGACCTGCGGACGTTCCGCGGCAGCACCGGCCAGTACATCTTCATCTCGAGCGCGTCCGCCTACCAGAAGCCGGTCGTGCACTATCGCGTCACCGAGCGGGTGCCGCTGGTCAACCCGTTCTGGGAATACAGCCGCCGCAAGATCGCCTGCGAGGACCTGCTGCGCGGGCAGTCCGACGTGCCCTATACGATCGTGCGGCCGAGCCACACGGTGCGCACGCGCCTGCCCGCCGCGCTGTCGGAGGGCGACCAGTCGGCCGCGCGCATGCAGAGCCGCTTGCCCGTCATCGTGCCGGGCGACGGCACCAACCTCTGGCCGTTGATGCGCAGCGAGGACTTCGCCCCGCCGTTCGTTCGCCTCTTCGCCGATAAGCGGGCGTTGGGGGAAGACTTCCACATCACCTCGGACCAGGCCTTCACCTGGGACCAGATCTATCGGGCCATCGGCCGCGGCGTCGGCGCCGAGGCCGATCTGGTGCACGTTTCGACCGACACGCTGGTGCGTTACCAGCCGGACTGGATCGGTCCGCTGATCGGCGACAAGATCTATTCGATGCTGTTCGACAACGCGAAGGTCAAGGCGATCGCCGGCGACTTCGCCTGCGAGCCGGACATCGACCGGGTGGTGGCCGCCCCTTGCGCCGCCTATCGCCAGCGCGCCGCGGCCGGACCAATCGCCAGGCCGCTGGACGCGCTGATCGACCGCATCATCGCCGAACAGCGTGCCCTGGGAGCGCCCAAGGGGGCCTAGCCCGGTTAGCGGCGGACGAAGCGAGCGGGCCGCTGCGGTTGGAGAACGTGTTGCCGGCCCGGGGCGGCGCTGCCGCGCCGCCGGAGGAGGACTATCCGGCGGTCCTCCCGCTGGCGCCCGCGATCACACATGCTGGCCGCCATTGATGTGCAATTCGGCGCCGTTGACGTAACTGGCCTGCGGGCTGCACAGGAAGCGGATGGCGTCGGCCACTTCCTCGGGACGGCCGAGGCGGTGCATCGGTACTTCGCGGTCGGCGAAGGCGACGGTGCCGGGCGACAGCATGGCGGTGGCGATCTCGCCGGGGCTGATGGCGTTCACCCGCACGCCGCGCGGGGCGAACTCGGCCGCCATTTCCCGCGTCAGCGTCAGCAGCGCGGCCTTCGAGCACGCATAGGCGGCGCCGGCATAGGGATGCACGCGCGAGCCGGCGATCGAGGTGACGTTGACGATGGCGCCGCCGGCCGTCGACAGCAGGTCGATCAGCCCGCGCGCCAGCAGCGCCACGGCGAAGATGTTGACGCTGAACACGGCGAGCCAGGCGTCGCGGTCGGTCTCCAGCACCCCCAGGCGCGCGCCCTCGGCGCCCTTGGGCGATATGCCGGCGTTGTTGACCAGCGCGTCCAGCCGCCCCGCGGGCAGCCGCGCCCGGATCTCGACGATGCCCTCGGCCAGCGAGGCGGGGTTGCCGATATCGCACTGCACATGGTCCTGCGGCCCGCTCGCCCAGGGGCAGCGGGGCGAGAACGCCTGGCGCGAAATGGTGATGACGCGCCAGCCGCTCTCGGCGAAGGCGCGCGCGGTGGCGTGGCCGATGCCGCGACTGGCACCGGTCAGCACGAGGGTCTGAGGGGCTGCCATGACAGGGCATTCTCAGCGTTCCCGTCCCCCGGATCAAGCGGCGCGCTTGACGCTGCCGCCGCCGGCTGGCATCGCCGGGGCCATCCGCACAAAGGAACAGGCAATGGACAAGGTTCTCATCGTCACCGGCGGCAGTCGGGGCATCGGCGCCGCGGTGGCGCGCCAGGCGGCGGCACTGGGCTGGGTGGTGGTGCTCAGCTACGTGGCACGGGCCGAAGCCGCCGCCGCCGTGGTGCGCGACATTGCAGCCGCAGGTGGCCGTGCGGCCGCGGTGCAGGCCGACTGCGCGCGCGAGGACGATGTTTCCCGCCTGTTCGCCGAAGCCG
>CAIMEK010000818.1 GCA_903839965.1 uncultured Acetobacteraceae bacterium
AGGCGGACAATTTTGGCCCCTTCGAAATCGCGTTCGAAGCGCAATATGTTCTCCACCTCGGCGCCGCGCCAGGAATAGATCGACTGGTCGTCGTCGCCGACGCAGCAGATGTTCCGGCTCTGCTGCGCCAGCAGGCGGAGCCAGAGATACTGCACCACGTTGGTGTCCTGGTATTCGTCCACCAGGATGTAGCGGAACATACGGTGATACTGCGCCAGCACCTCCGGATGGCCGCGCAGGATCTCGGTCATGTGCAGCAGCAGATCGCCGAAATCGGCGGCGTTTACGGCCACCAACCGGGCCTGGTAATCCTCGTACAGCTCGCGTGCGCGGTTGGCGGCGAAGTCGCTTTCCTGGTCCGCCGTGATCCGTGCCGGCGTCAGGCCGCGGTCCTTCCAGCGCTGGATGATGCCCATCAGCGCCGGGGGCGCCCAGCGCTTGGTGTCGATGCGCTTGGCCTCCATCACCTGCTTCAGCAGGCGAAGCTGGTCGTCGGTGTCGAGGATGTTGAAGCTGCTGGTCAGGCCGACGAGGTCGGCGTGGCGGCGCAGCATGCGGGCGCACAGCGCGTGGAAGGTGCCGAGCCACAGGCCCTCGGCGGGGCGGCCGAGCATGGCGCCGACCCGCTCGCGCATTTCACGGGCCGCCTTGTTGGTGAAGGTGACGGCCAGCACCTGGCCGGGAAAGGCGTGGCCGGTCAGCAGGATGTGGGCGAAACGGGTGGTCAGCACGCGGGTCTTGCCGGTGCCGGCGCCGGCCAGCACCAGCAACGGCCCCTCCAGGGTCTCGACGGCTTCGCGCTGCTCCGGGTTCAGGCGGTTCAGGTAGTCGGTCATCCCGCCGATATAGAACGGGACGCGAACGCGGCCAACCTAGGCGGCGACGCGCAGCCCCGCCAACGCGGCGCCGAGGTATTCGGCGAGCGCGCCCGGACCCGATCGCCCGGTGCCGGCGCGGCCGGCGCGCTGCTCGGCCTCGGCATTGTAGTTGGTGTTGGTGTTCACGTCGTAGACCAGCACCCTGCCGTCGTCGCTGCGGATGAACTCGACGCCGGCGACATCGACGCCGGCATGGACGAGGAAACGCTCCAGCCGGTCGCGCAGCGAGCGGTCGATGCCCTCGATAATGGTGAACTTGTGCGCGGGCCGGTCGGTGCCGACCGGGCAGGCCGCATCGCCGATGGCGCAGGCGTCGGCGGGGCAAAGCTCAAAACCCTCGCTGGTGTCCACGTCCACGGCATAAAGGAAGCGCTGGCCGATGAATTCCGCCCGCGTGATCACCGGGCGCGGGGCGCGGACGTATTCCTGCACCAGGTGCAGCCCGTCCACCGGCGCTTCATACTCCGGCCCCTCCAGGTAGCCGGAAAGCCCTGCCTCGGTGTGGAACAGGCGCACCCCCAGGCCCTTGCCGCCGCGATTGGGCTTGAGGATGACAGGGCTGCCGGGGAAATGGGCGCGCACGGCGGGCAGCACTTCGTCGCGGCCGGCCACCAGCACGGTGCGGGGGGTGGGGACGCCGGCGGCTTCCAGCGCGGCGTATTGCCGCACCTTGCTGATCTCCAGGTCGAGCGCGGCCGGCCCGTTCACCACCCGCCGGCCCCAGCGCGTCAGCCAGGCCAGCACGGCGGCGGTCAGTTCGGCCGAATAGCGGTGGTCGCGGGTGTGCGAGGAGGCGCTCATGCGGTTGTAGAACACCCCCTCGGGGGGCGCCGCCGCCAGGTCGAAGATGCCGCCGTGCAGGAACCATTCCGTCCACGGCAGGCGGCGCTGATCGAGCGCGGCGGCGATCGGCGGCAGCCAGGCGGGGTTTTCGTGCAGGACGTGGATGCGGCTCATGGCGCAGACCCTCCGGATCTGTGGAGGATGGGGTCAGCGCCGTATTCTATCAAGTCCAATAGTAAATACTAATCTTCCACGTATATCATTTTCCGCGTCATGCCGCCGTCCACGACGAACTCCGCGCCGGTGACGAAGCCGCTCTCCGGGCCGACCAGCCAGGACACCAGCGCCGCCACGTCCGCCGGCGTGCCCACCCGGCCGGCCGGGTGCTGGGCGTGGTCGGCCTCCGAAAGCCGGCCGACCCCGGTGTCGATCCAGCCGGGCAGCACGCAGTTGGCGCGGACCTCGGGGCCCAGGCTGATCGCCAGCGCATGGGTGAGCGCCACCAGCCCGCCCTTGGAAGCGGAGTAGGGAAAGGTGTCGGGCTCGGACATGCGGGCACGGGTGGAAGCGATGGTGACGATGGCGCCGCGGGCCCAGCGCAGCAGGTCCTCGGTGGCCCGCGCCAGCAGGAAGGTGGCGGTCAGGTTGGTGGCCAGCACCGCGTTCCACTCGGCGAGCGTCAGGGTGGCAAGCGGCTTGCGCACACCGGTGCCGGCATTGCTGACCAGGGCGTCGAGCCGGCCTTCGCGCGCGCGCAGGCTGCTGGCAGCGGCGATCACCGCGGCCTCGTCGCCGACATCGGCGAGAAAAAACCGCCCGCCCAGGCGCTCGGCGGTGGCGGCACCGGCGGGGTCGCGGTCGAGCAGGACGAGGCGGAACCCGTCTTGCGCCAGCCGCTCCGCGATGGCGGCGCCGATGCCGCGCGCCGCGCCGCTGACCATTGCCACCCGATCCGTCATGCGCCTTCCTCCCTGCCCGGCCTATGACCCAGGCAATTCGCCACGATGCAGGCGGGTTCCGAAACCGCGCAGGGCGGCCTGGATCTCCTGCAGGTTGAGCGCGCGCGCCTCGCCGCCCGCCCGTGCCGCCAGCGCCGCCGCCACGCCGGCGGCCTGGCCGGTCACCATGCAGGCCGGCTGGTTGCGCGTATAGCCGTCGGCGGCATGGTTGGCCGAGATCGTGCGCCCCGCCATCACCACCCCTTCGATGTTGCGCGGCAGCAGGCAGCGGTAGGGAATTTCGTAGGTGAACAGCCTCGCCACCAACTGCCGCGTCTCGATGTCCGAGGCCGCGCCCTCCATGCCGTCCGGGCTGTGGCGCGGACCGTGCGGATTCTGCCGGTTCGAATCCACGCCGATGCTGTCGGCGAAATGCGCGCCGCCGACGATGTCCTCCTCGGTGAGGACGTAGTCGCCCTCGATGCGACGGGTTTCGCGCACGCCGATATGGCTGGCGGTGTCGAGCACGTAGGCGCGCTCGCAGCCCGGCACGAAGCGGCGGGCGAATTCGAGCAGCTTGCGCTGCTGGCGGCGGCCTTCGATTTCCGCCCGGGTGACGTGTTCGGGGTTGGTGCCGTCGACATCGTAGATGCGCACCGTGTTCACCAGCGCCGTGCCGCGGTCGGGCATCACCGCCTCGATGCGGAAATAGTGGCAGTCGTCGAACAGCAGGCCCTCGCGCTTCGCCGCCTCGACGAGGGAGAAGAAGCCGAAGATGCGGATGTTCCTGCCTTCGACATCCAGCAGCATCTGGTTGGGGTCGCGGGAGAAGTCCTCGGGATGGGCGCGCACGTAGTCGAGCACGCGGTCCACATCGAGGCCGCCGAGGCGGAACAGCAGGCTCATCGGGCGCATCTTGCGGTCGGTGTCGCGGCCCAGCATCATCGGCGCACCGGCGCGCGCGGCGATGTCGGCGTCGCCGCTGGCATCGACGAACATGCGGCCCAGCACGGCGCTGCGCGCGCCCTTGTTCTCCACCACCAGGCCGCACACGCGCGGGCCATCCATGATGACGTCGGCGCAGATCGTGTGCAGCAGCAGGCCGACGCCGCGTTCGGCGACCATTTCGAAGGCGACCGATTTGAACACTTCGTGGTCGAACGAGATCACCTCGCCCGGGAACGCGCCGCCGGCCATGATGAGGCGGTCGAAGATGCGCCGGGGGATGCCGTGCGCGCAGCGGTACGGCGTGTAGAACAGCGTCATCATGCCCGCCGTGGCGGTGCCGCCCAGGCAGTTGCCGCGCTCGACGATGAGCACCGCGCTGCCGCACTCCGCCGCCGCCAGCGCCGCCGCCAGCCCGGCCACGCCGCCGCCGAGCACCACCACGTCGACGCTGGCGGCGATCGGCAGGCTGCGCGGGTCCTCGCGCACGATCACCTGGCCGTCCTGGGTCTCGATGCGAGCGGGCATGCGGGCTCTCCGGCTTCAGTCGGGCTCTCGCGGCAGCAACACGATCCGCTCGGCATCCAAGTGCAGCGACACCGCCTCGCCGAGGCGGGCGGCCAGCGCGGTGCCGCCATGGGCGATGTCGACCTGCAGCCGATGCGCACCGAGGCGAACCTCGGCACGGATATGGGCGCCGAGCATGGTGGTGGCGATCAACTCGCCGCAAATGCCCCCCGCGGCATCGGCGGCACCGAGCGCGATCGCCTCCGGGCGCACCACCAGCCAGACCGCGCCGGGCGGCTGAACCGCAGGCATGGTCAAGGGAAACGTGAAATTATCGGCAACCCGCAGCGCCGGTCCGGTGGGGGTCGATTCAAGTTGGGCGGGTAAAATATTGGCGGTGCCGACGAAGCCGGCGACGAAGCGGGTCTGCGGCCGGTTGTAGAGATCCCATGGCGCGCTGAGCTGTTCGATCCGGCCGCGATCGATCACCATGACGCGATCCGAAATGCTGAGCGCCTCCTCCTGGTCGTGCGTGACGTACAGCGCGGTGACGCCGAGTTGCTGCTGCAGCGCGCGGATTTCGGTGCGCATCTCGACGCGCAGCCTGGCGTCGAGGTTGCTCAGCGGCTCGTCCAGCAGCAGCACGCGCGGCTGGTAGGCCAGTGCCCGCGCCAGGGCGACGCGTTGCTGCTGGCCGCCGGAAAGCTGTCGCGGCAGGCGGGTGCCGAACTCGCCGAGGCGCACCATGTCGAGCGCGCGGGCGACCCGCGTGTTCAGCTCGGCACCGCCGACGCCGCGCACGCGCAGCCCGAAGGCGATGTTCTCCCGCACGGTCAGGTGGGGAAACAAGGCGTAGGTCTGGAACACCATGCCGAGGTGCCGCCGATAGGGCGGCACGCCGGCCATGTCCTTGCCGTCGATGCTGATGGTCCCGCCATCCGGTTCGATGAAGCCGCCAATGCAGCGCAGCGTGGTCGTCTTGCCGCAGCCGGACGGGCCGAGCAGGGTCAGCAACTCGCCCTGCTCGACCTCGAAGGAAACGTCGTCGACCACCGCCGCGGCGCCATAGCGCTTGGTCAGGCGGGCGACCCGGATGAACGGTGTCGCCACGGGTTCAGTAGCCGACCTTCTCGGCCCAGACTTGCGAGATATGCGCCAGCGCGGCCGCCGACGGATCCGGGCCGCGCGACTTCAGGAAAATCTCGTGCGTCGGCATCACCTGGTAGACCTCGGCCGGCAGATTCGCCCACACGTTGGTGCCGGGGAACTCGTACATCTCCTTCACCATCGGCACCTGCACCTCGTCGGACAGCGCGCAGTTGATGAAGCGCGCGGCGGCATCCTTGCGCGCCGCGGGAATGTTGCGCGGGATCGACAGGTAGCCGGCGCCCTCGGGAACGCCGTCCTCCATCAGCACGGTGCGGATCGAGGGCGGCACGGTGCCGAGCTTGCGGGAGTAGAGGGCGAAATCGAGCGCGTGGAAGACGACCGCGATCTCGCCGGTGGCGAACTGCGCCACATGCGCCCCGCCGGACTCGGCGTGCTTGCGCGCGTTCGCCGCTTCGAATTCCTTCAGCTTGGCCCAGGCCGGAGCCCAGGTCGCATTTTCCTGGCCGTTCGGCAGGCCGAGGTCGGAGCCGAAGGCGCGCAGGAACATCGCCACGAAGAACCGTCCGGAGCCGGACACGGTCGAGCGCGGATCGACGTAGGACAGGCGGCCCTTCCATTCGTCGCGGCGCTCGTACAACTCCTTCCAGGTATGCGGCGGGTTGGCCACGCGGTCGGCGTTGTAGATGAGAGCGTAGCTGTAGCGGAAGAACGCGGCGCCGGTGCCCTCCAACGCGGTGCCGGCGGCAATGTCGTTGTCGGGCGGCTCGGTTTTGGCGAGGTTCGGCATCTGGGCGGCGTGGGTGCGCAGGTCCTCCAGCACGCCCTCGCCCTTGAAGGCGGCGATCTTGTCGGGCGCGAGGAACAGCAGGTCGATGTCGCCGTTCTGCGCGCCCGCCGCCTTGATGCGCTGGAGCACTTCCGGCGAACCGGCGGAGGTGTAGCGGATGGCGGCCTGGGTCTGCGCCTGGCAGGCCGGCACCGCGGTGTTCTGCCACCATTCCACGAAGTTGGCGCCCGACATCGTGTCGTAGAAACTGATGCTCTGGGCCGCAACCATGCGCGGCAGGGCAGCCAGGGCAATCGCGGTAGCGCAGGCCAGCAGTTGTTGTCGCATGTGTTCTCTCTCCTGGGTGGCGCGTGGGCGGATCAGCCCGTCATGTGCAGGTCGGTGCGCAGGAAGCGGGCCAGTACGGCGGACAGCAGCAGGCTGGGCAACAGCAGCAGGATGGCGAGCGCGGAACTGACCTGCAGATAGCCCTCGCCCATGGCGCCGTACATCTGCACCGGCAGGGTCGCGGTTTCCGGGCTGGCCACCAGCAAGGTCAGCGTGAACTCGTCCATCGACAGCATGAACACGTAGCCGGCCTGCGCCAACAGGGCCGGCACCAACTGGGGGAAAATGATCTTGCGGAATACGGTGGCCGGCGCCGCGCCACAGGCCAGCGCGGCCTCCTCGATTTCGGGCGCCAGTTCCTCGACCGCGGCGGTGACGATGAGCACGCCGAACGGCAACGCCGCGATCATATGGGCGAGCACCACCGCCGCGTAGGTGCCGGTGAGGCGGGCCGTGTAGAACACCGAGGCGATGCCGATGCCGAGGCTGATATAGGGCACCAGCAACGGCACCGAGAACAGCCAGCGGACGGTAGCGCGGCCGCGGAACTCGTAGCGGCCGATGGCGATGGCGGCGGGCACCGCCACGACGCTGGTGATGACGGTGACCATGGACGCAACGAACAGGCTGTTCTGCAGCGAGCGGAACACGTTCGGCACGGTGATCGCCCAGGCGAACCAGCGCAGGGTGAAGCTGCTCGGCAGCAGGCTGGGCCAGAACCATTGCTGCGCCACCGACCACAGCGCCAGCACCACCAGCGGCCCGATGATGAAGCCGGCGAACACCGCCACGAACGCACCCTGGAGCAGCGTTGCCCCGGCCTGCAGCGGCCGGCGCGCGAGGGCGGCGATCATCGGGCCACCCATCGGTTGACCGCGCCGCGCAGGCCGATCAGCGTGGCGATCTGGAAGACCGCCATGATCACCACGATGGTGGAGGCCGACTGCCAGTCGAAGCTGCCGGTCACACGGCGATAGGCCATCACCGACAGCACTTCGGTGCTGCGGCCCATGATCAGGGGAATGCTGAAGGTGCCGAAGGTGCTGACGAAGGTGAGGATGCCGCCGGTCAGCGCGGCCGGCGCGATCAGCGGCAGGGTGACGCGACGAAACACCTGGAACGGATTCGCGCCGGTGCTGGCGGCGGCGTCCTCAAGGTTGCGGTCGAGCGAGGCCAGCGCGGAAATCACCAGCAGCCCGGTATAGGGAAAGAACCGCCACGTGCAGGCAATCACCAGGCCCGGCCAGCTGTAGGAAATCGCCAAGGGCTCCGCCAGCACGTGCAGCACGCGCACGAGAAGGCTGTTGAACAGCCCGTACTCGGCGAAAAACAACGTCAGCGCGTAGGCGGCGATGAGCACGGGACCGCCGAGCGGCAGCGTTACCAGCAGGCGGATCGGCGTGGCGAACCGCCGCGAGGCGCGCGCCAGGTAGCCGAGCGGAATGCTGAGCACGATCGCCGCCGCGGTGGTCGCGAAGGCGAGCGCGAAGGTGTTCAGCAGCGCCCAGTAGCTGCGCGGATCGGACAGGAAGGCGAGGTAGCGGGCGAAGGTTGCGCTCTGCCCAGGCACCAGGCCGAGGCTGCCGGTAACGGCGAGGCCGAGCGGATAGGCGACCAGGCACACCACGATGAGCAGCCCGGGCGACAGCGACAACGCCAGCCAGAACGGATTTGGTCTGGCTACGTAGCTCCGGCCAACCGGCACGAACGTTGCGCCTCCCCGACCCGCCACGGCATGGCGCCGCGGCTGCTGTTGCGGCAACCATACGTGGCGGTCGATGGGACGGCAAGACGATCAGGCCATCGGCCCCGCGACAGCCGCGCCCTCGCGCTGCAGTGCGGCCAGGTCGAGGCCGGCGGGCGAGAGGCCGGTCGCATCGAGCCAGGAGCGCGATATCGTTGCCTCGGCGTGGATGGCGTAGCGCGCCACCGCCTCCCAGGTGATGCCGCGTTCGCGGCCCCAGGTGACGACGCGGAGGCACTCCCGGTCATAGCCGGCGGCACACACCCGATGCGCGCCCCAACTTCCGGGCTGGCCCCAGGAGCCCGAGATGATCGACCAGATCGCGGGCGTATTTTCCCAGGCCAGCGGCATGGCCAGGTCGAGTTGCACCGGACCCAGGAAGGCCACCGCCGCGCGTAGCGCGTCTGATCTGGTCGGGTCCAGCGCGACGATCGACGGCACGTCCTCCCATTGCTCGCCCCAGCGCACGCCGCTGCTCGCCCATTGCACCGCCGCCGCGTCGCTGGCGGTGCCGATGTCGGTGGCGTCCGTGCCGTCCCAGCCGGACCAGGCGCGATACAGCGCGAGCGCCTCGTCGGTGGTCGGCCTGCGGGTATCGCCGGCCTGCACCGCGCGCCGGATCTGGATCGATCGCAGCGCTCCCGCCGGAACACAGTTGGAATGCACGTCGTTGCCGAGCGCATCGCCGTCGAGCGCGATGTGGCTGTGCCAGTCGCACGTCGGTGGCGCGTGCAGGCCATCCAGCGCCACACCGACGCGGTACAGCGCCGGATGCGGACGATGGATCAGGCCGAGGCGCATCAGTGCACCGCTCGCAGGATCAGGCGTGCCTGGTCGGGCGCATAGACCGGCGCGGCCAACGGCGCACCGGAGATGCCGACCGCGCCCAGGACCATGGGCAGCAACGACACGGCGGCATCGATCAGCGCCGCGATGGCGGACCCGCCGGGGATCAGCGGCAGCGCAATCGAGGCCAGGGCCTGCACGGTGCGGACGAATTCCGCCACCGGGTCGGGGCCGGCCGAAGCGGTGGCCACCTGCGTGGCGTCCGCCTCGATGGTGGCGAGCCAGCCTTGCAGTTGCGCCAGGGTCGCGGGCGGAACGCCGGGCGCCTGCGCGAGCGAGGCGACCACCGAAGCGAGGCCGGAGGCGATGAGCCTGACATCGCTCGCGAGTTGCGAGGGCGTGGTGCCGGCGCAGGAAGTTGCGGCGAACGCGGCGGACAGCGAAAGCATGGCCCGGCGGGTGGGGTGCATGGGATGCCTCATCGAACGGTTCATGAAGTCGGCGTTGCCGACTGGGGGTTTGCCGCCGGCGCGGCAGCGGTGGCGTTGCGCGCGTTGCCGCGGTTCGCGGCACACCAGTCCAGCAGCAGACGCGCCGCCCGCCACCAGCCCGGGGAGGCGGGGGTCGCCGGCGGCAGGATGGCGGCCAGGATCGCGGCGATGCCGATGGCGGCAACGAGGGTGCCCGCGTAGGCGCCCAGGCCGAGCGCCTGCGCCAGCCCGAGCAGCTGGGTAAGGTCCATGATGGTCTCCGGAGGAGATTGTGCCGCCGACCGGGCGGCAGGACGGGACGGGACGGCCGGATCGGAGCGCCTTCCGTACGGCCAGAACGTTAACACCACTGACTTTGAATGTCAAGTGTCACTAACGTTACTGCGCACAGGCCGCCGCCGGCGGAGCGACCGGACGGTGCGTCCGGCGGCCCCGCCTCGGCTTGCATTGCCGTAGGACGCGTGCCAGACATTTGCACTGCTTCTGCAGATCACCGACGGCGTGCGACCTTGCCGTTGCGGCATGCGCCGTCCCACCCCTGGTCAGGAACAAGCGATCCATGGCTGACGACGTTGCGGTTTTCCAGACGATCCGCGAGCATCTGTTCACCGCGGTGATCGGCGACATCCTCGACGTGGCGGGGCTGGAGCACCAGTTCCTGCCGCCGGAAATTCGCGCCCTGCAACGCGACAGCGTGCTCGTGGGCCGGGCGATGCCCGTTCTGGAAGCGGATTGTTGCGGCGAAACGGTCGCCGTCGACGGTGGCGCTTCGGCGTTCGGGCTGATGTTCCGCGCGCTCGACGATCTGCACGCCGGCGAGGTCTACATCACCTGCGGCGCCTCGCCGCGCTACGCGCTGTGGGGCGGACTGATGAGCACGCGGGCGATGAAGCTGGGGGCGGTCGGAGCCGTTCTCGACGGCTTTCATCGCGACACGCGCGAAATCGAGAAGCTGGGATTCCCGGTGTTCTCGCACGGTTCCTACGCGCAGGACCAGCGCCTGCGCGGCCGGGTGATCGACTTCCGCTGCCCGATCGAGTTTCCCAACGCGGTGCGCGTGCACCCCGGCGACGTAATCGTCGGCGACGTCGATGGGGTAGTGGTGATTCCGCAGCAGCACCTTGAGGACATCGTCGCCGACGCGCTGGCGAAGGTGCGCGGCGAGGCCACCGTGCGCAACAGGATCGCGGCCGGCGACAGCACGATGACCATCTTCGAGCAGACCGGCATTATGTGAGGCGTGGTTACGGCGATGAGTGAATTGCTGCTGCTGGCGGCGACGGACCAGATTGCCGTCGCCGTGCGCGACATCGAGGCAGGCGAGACGATCGCCTTGCCGGACGGCCGCCAGGTGACCGCGCGCGCGCGCGTGCCGTTCGGCTTCAAGATGGCCGTTTGCGCGATCGGCGCGGAGGAGAAGGTTTTCAAGTACAGCGTGCCGATCGGCACCGCGACGCAGGCGATCGCGGCCGGCGAGCTTGTCCACCTGCACAACCTGCGCAGCGACTACATCGCCGCCCCGCGCGAGAGGACCTGAGCGTGACGGATATCGTCGCGCAGGGCTACCTGCGCCAGGACGGCCGCACGGGCATTCGCAACACGGTTCTGGTTGCCTACCTGGTGGAGTGCGCGCGACACGTGGCCCAGCAGGTCGCTATCAGGTTCGCCGGCCAGCCCGTGCAGATGATCGGATTCCCGGGCTGCTACCAGAATGACTATGCCGACCTGATGATGCGCCGGCTGTGCACGCACCCCAATGTCGGCGCGGTGCTGCTGGTGTCGCTCGGCTGCGAAAGCATGCATCGCGACGACCTGCTGCGGCAGGTGCGCGCGTCCGGCCGGCCGGCGGAACTGCTCGTCATCCAGTCGAACGGAGGCACGCTGCGTTCGATCGAGGCCGGTGCGGCGTGGGTAGTGCAGGCGCTCGCCCGGATCGCGGACACCCCGCGCGTGCCGATGGCGACATCGGACCTGGTGGTCGGCACCATTTGTGGTGGATCGGACACGACCAGCGGGCTGGCGGCAAATCCCGCCCTGGGCATTGCCTTCGACCTGCTGGTGGCCGCCGGCGGGCGCGCCATTTTCGAGGAAACCGGCGAGCTGATCGGGCTTGAACAGGTCATGGCCCGGCGTGCCGCCACGCCGGCGCTGGGCGAGGAAATCCTGGCCTGCATGGGCAAGACCGTGGACTACTTCCGCACGCTCGGACAGAGCAGCTTCGCCATCGGCAATGCCGAGGGCGGCCTGACCACGATCGAGGAAAAGTCGCTCGGCGCCTACGCCAAGAGCGGCCGGTCGCGCATCGCCGGGCTGCTCAAGCCGGGCGACATTCCGCCGAGTGCCGGACTCTACCTGCTGGATATCGTTCCCGACGGGCCGATGATGTTCGGTTTTCCGAGCATCAACGACAACGGAGAGATCGCCGAACTGATCGCCTGTGGCTGCCATGTCGTGCTGTTCTCGACGGGACGCGGCTCGGTCGTGGGATCGGCCATTTCCCCGGTCGTGAAGGTGTGCGGCAATCCGCGCACCTTCCGCGCGATGGCGGACGACATGGACGTCAACGCCGGCGCGATCCTGGAACGCACGGCCACGCTCGACGAGGTCGGGCGGCGCATCTTCGATCTGATCCACGAAGTTGCCGCGGGCAGCCCCACCAGATCGGAAGCGCTGGGACACCAGGAATTCGTGCTCTCCTACAAGTCGTTCACGCCCATCGGTCCGGACTGCCTGCCGAGGCAGGCCTGACCGGGCACCGCGCCGCCGTGAATTCCGCAACGGGAGTTGGGCCACAATGCAGATCGGGCTTGGTCTCTATCGTCAACTTTTGACCCCGGACAACTTCAGGTTTGCCAACCAGCTCGGGGTCGAGCAGATCGTGGTGCACCTGGAGAACTACCTGGCCAGCGACGGCGACGGCAAGATCGAGTTGTCGCGCGGCGAGGCGGACGGTTGGGGTCAGGCGATCGACGGCTACTGGACCTACGACACTTTCCGCGCGCTGATCGAGCAGCTCGGCGAATATGGCCTCAGGCTTGCCGCGATCGAGAACTTCGCCGTCAAGCAGTGGTCCGACGTTCTGCTCGCCGGGCCGCGCCGCGATGCGCAGATCGAACAGATGAAGCAGATGATCCGCGATGCCGGCCGCGCCGGCGTGCCTTGTTTCGGCTACAACTTCTCCATTGCCGGCGTGTGGGGATGGGTGCGCGGTCCGTTCGCGCGCGGCGGCGCGATGAGCGTGGGCTTCGATGCCGACGCCATCGATTTGCACGAGCCCATTCCGGACGGCATGGTGTGGAACATGCGCTACGGACCCGGGCAGGCCGGCGTGGCGGTTGCGCCTGTTTCGGCCGACGAACTCTGGGCGCGCGCCGCCTATTTTCTCGATGCGGTGCTGCCGGTTGCCGAACAGGCCGGGGTCAGGCTGGCCGCGCATCCCGACGATCCGCCGATGGACGCATTGCGCGGCGCGGCGCGGCTGGTGAACGAGCCGAGCAAATACGACAGGCTCATCGCCCTCAACCCGAGTCCGTCGAACACGCTCGAACTGTGCCTGGGCAGCCTGCAGGAAATGCGCACCGGCGATGTCTACGACTGCGTCGATCGCTATTCCCGGGCCAACCGCATCGGTTACATCCACTTCCGCAACGTCGTCGGCAAGATACCCAAATACCACGAGGTGTTCGTGGACGAGGGGGATCTCGACATGGTCAAGGTCATGCGGATCCTCAAGGCCAACAAGTTCGATGGCGTTCTGATCCCCGACCACACGCCGGAAATCCAGTGTGGCGCGCCCTGGCACGCCGGCATGGCCTTCGCGATCGGCTACATGCGCGCGCTGCTGGCGAGTGTGTGAACCTCGGCGCGTGCGGCCGGTTCATGGCGTTGCCGCGCGCGTCGCATCGTGCCCGTCGGAGAATCAGACGAATTACATAACCATAAATCAACTTATTGGTGATAATTAGCGGCGCAAATCGTCGGCCCGGCATTACGAATGCGTAAATCCATAAACTCCCTACGCTTGCCTGATCTGGATCAATGTGCGGTTGGCCTGGTTCAGCACACTGGTTCAGTTCGGCAAGACGGGGATCGCCTTGAAAGGGCTGCTGACACGGCTGCTATTGCTGGTTTCGATGGCCTTGCTGCCCATCGTGGGTTTCGAGATCCGCACCGAGCGTGACCTCCGCCAGGTCCGCCAGCAACTGGTGGAGGACGAGGCGTTGCGGCTTGTGCGGCTTGTCAGCAGCGAGCAGCGGCGAATCGCCGATGGTGCCGAGCAACTGCTGGACAGCCTCGCCAGCACGCCCTCGGTGCAGGACGACCTGCGAGCGCAATGTGAGCGCGTCCTTGCCAACGTGCTGCACAAGTCCCCACGCTACAACAACGTCGCCGTCATCGGCCTGGACGGACATATTCGCTGCGCGGGCCGGCCGGGCGATCCGTCGATGAATTTCTCGGACAGGCTTTATTTCCGGGAGGCATTGCGGACGGATGGCTTCTTCATAGGCGAGTATGTAACCGACCGCGTGACCGGGCTGCCGGCCCTTATCCTTGCCAAACCCTTCACCGACGGCGGCGGAGTGGTCGCGGGTGTCATCGTCGCCGTGCTCAACCTCGACTGGCTGGGCGAACAACTCCGACACCTGCCCTTGCCGCCGGACGCCATCACCACGGTCACGGACCGCAACGGCACGATCCTGGCCCGTTCGCCCGACGAGAAAGGCCGCGTCGGCGCCCCCTCGCAAAGCGCGATTCTCGTTGCCCTCAACTCCAACACGGTCGGTATCGCCGAGACGAGCAGCCGCGATGCCCGGCCGCGGCTCGCGGCATATTCGCCTCCGGGCGAGGAACCGAAGGGGCTGGCCGTCGTGATCGGGCTGGACCGGGATGCCACTTTCGCCACCGTTGCGCGGGCGAACCGCACCGGTCTGCTGCTGATCGTCGCCGGCGGTGTGTTGGCGCTGTTGATCGCCAGCCTGCTCGGCAGGCGCCTGATCCGCCGCCCGGTGGAGCGACTGCTGGTGGCCGCCGAACGATGGCGGGGCGGCGACCTCGATGCCCGCAGCGGCTTGCGTGCAGACGCCAGCGAGTTCGGCCGCCTTGGCGCTGCCTTCGACACCATGGCCGCCGCGCTGGCGGCCCGCGAACATGCCCTGAGCATGGCGCTGGAAAGCACCACGGACAGCGTCGTGGTGCTCGATCGGGACTGGCGGATCACGTTCCTGAACGAGCACGCCAAGGCGAACATCGCGCAAGGCCGCGACCTGCTGGGGTGGGTGATGTGGGACGCATTCCCAGGCCTGGCGGAGGCACCGTTCGGCGATACCTGCCGAACCGCCATGCAGCACGGAGCACCGACCCAGGCATCCGCCTGCCTGCCAGCCTTCGGCAAGGAATTCGAGACCCACGCCTATCCGTCAAGCGACGGGTTGACCGTGTTCCTCCGCGACGCGACCGAGGAACACCGAACCGCGGCTGCCCTGGCAGAAAGCGAGCAGCATTTTCGTGCCATCTTCGAACAGGCGGCGGTCGGCATGGCGCAGATCGGCCTCGACGGCAGCTGGCTGCGAGTCAACGACAAGCTGTGCGGGATCCTTGGCTACGCCCGCGACGAACTGATCGGCCGCCAGATGCAGGATCTTACCCATCCGCAGGACCTGGAAGGCGACCTTACGAAGCGGCACTCGCTGGTGGCCGGCGAGGTCGGGACGCTCAGCCGGGAAAAGCGCTACCTGCGCAAGGACGGTGCCGCCGTCTGGGTCAACGTCACGATCTCCCTGTTGCATGACGCCAAGGGCAGGCCCGATCGCTACCTTTCCGTGATCGAGGACATTTCCGCCCGCAAGCGCATCGAGGTGGCGCTGCAGGAGAGCGAGGCATTGCTGCGCGCGGTGCTGGAACAGATCCCCGCCGCGGTGGCCGTATGGAAACGCCCCGATGGCAGGGCGGCACTGCGCAGCCGCTACTCCGACACCGTGTTGGGAGCGCCACCGGATCGGGCGTTGCAGGACAGGGTCGTGGCGACGGATCCGCCGCGCGAACATCCCGATGGGCGCCCGTATGTGCTGGAGGAATATCCGGCATGGCGGGCGCTCTACCGGGGCGAGACGGTGATGGCGGAACCCATGTTGTATCACCGGCCCGACGGCAGGCAGATCGAGCTCGAAGTCTACGCCGCCCCGGTTCGCGACGCCGCCGGCGTCATTCTCGCGGCGGTGACGGCAGCTTTCGACATG
>CAIMEK010000819.1 GCA_903839965.1 uncultured Acetobacteraceae bacterium
AGCGCGGTCTGGTCGACCTGCACGGTGGGGGTTGCGTTGGCCGCATAGGCGAAGCCGGCGCTGATCGCCACCGCGTCGCGCCCGCTGGGGCGCTGGGTCACGGTGAGCACCACCTCGCCGCGGCCGGAAATGGCGGGGGCGGAGTGGTTGGCGCGGGTGAAGGCATAGCACACCAGCTGCCCCGCCTCGGTGTTGGTGGCCGCGGTCCAGTCGTCGAAGCTGGCGAGCTTCTTTGGCCCCTCCGGCTTGGCCGGCGCCGCGGCGGCCGGCTTGTGCGGCTGCGCGGGCGCCGGCGCGGGGCCGGCGGCAAGCAGCGGAAGGGCAAGCAGAATCAGGATGGCGCGCATGGCGCACACATACGGTCGGCCTGCCCGGCGAACAAGCGCCCGCAGGTCATGTCTCCTCCTCGTGCGGCCTGCGCCAGGTCGGCGGAAAGCGCCGGAACACCGGATCGCCATGCCCGCGCGCCGGCGGCAGCGGGCTCGCCGGGCCGCCGCTCATCACGCCGCGCTCGGCGAAACGGCCGTGTTGCAGCAGCCGGTCGTACAGCACCAGCGCGCCGGCGACCGCCAGGTTGAGCGCGCACCGGGTCGGGATGCGCACCACGTGCCGGCAGCGCGCCAGCAAGGCGGGGGAGAGGCCGGACCGCTCCGGCCCCACCACGTAGGCGGCGTTCAACGGATGGCGGAACGACGGCAGGTCGGTCGCCTCGTCGAGCAGTTCCACTCCCACCAGCACGCAGCGCTCGGGCAGCTCGAGCTGCTCCGGCCCGGCGAACCGCCACAGCGGCACATGCGCCGGCGTGTCGGCGGTGTCGGCCGAGCGGCCGGCGCGGGCATCGAAGCCGCTGCCCACCAGGAAGCAGAACGCCGCGTCGAAGGCGTGCGCCGTGCGCAGCAACGCGCCGACATTGGCCGACTTCGAAAGCCCCTCGGCGCCGATGCCGAAATAGCCGCGGGTTCTGGCGGGATGCATGCGGCTGCTCTATGCCGCGTGCATGAGCGATGCAACCGACGCCCGCCTGGCGGCCCAGTACGAAGCCTACCCATACCCGCAGCGCGACCCGAAGGAGGAGGCGAAGCGGCTGATCGTGGGCAGCCCGAGCCACCTGCGCGAGATCGACTGGTGGGTGTTCGGCGCCCGCCGCCCGCGCGCGCGCCCGCTGCATGCGCTGATCGCCGGCGGCGGCACCGGCGATGCCACCATCATGCTGGCCGCCCACATGGCGCGCTGGGGCCAGCCCGGCACGGTGACCTGGCTGGACCGCTCCGAGGCGGCGCTGCACATCGCCCGGGCGCGGGCCGAGGCGCGCGGGCTGAGCAACATCGTCTGGGAACGCCGCTCGCTGCTCGACCTGCCAGGCTCCGGGCTGGGGCCGTTCGACTACATCGACTGCTGCGGCGTGCTGCACCACCTGCCCGACCCGGCGGCGGGGCTGGCCGCGCTGCTCGGCGTGCTGGCGCCGGGCGGCGGGCTCGGGCTGATGGTGTATGCGCCGCACGGGCGCACCGGCGTCTACATGGTGCAGGACGCGCTGGCCCTGCTGGCGCCGCCCGACCTGCCGCCAGCCGTCCGGCTGGACGCGGCGAAGCGGGTCATGCGCCACCTGCCGGAAAGCAACTGGCTGCGGCTGAACCACTATTTCGCCGACCACCTGACCGGCGGCGATGCCGGGCTCTACGACCTGCTGCTCAACCCGCGCGACCGCGCCTACAGCGTGCCGGCGCTGCATGCCCTGCTGCACGGCGGCGGGCTGGCGGTGACGGCGCTGATGGAGCCGATGCGCTACGACCCGGCCACCTGGCTGCCGGACCCGAAGCTGCGCGCCCGCGCCGCCGAACTCGACCCGGTCACCCGCGCTGCCCTGGCGGAGGCGCTGACCGCCAACATGAGCACCCACGTCGCCTATTGCGTGCGGGCCGCCGAACGGGCCGCGCCGGCCGACGCCATGGACGATGCCGCCGTGCCGGTGGCGCGCGAGCTGCCGGCCGACGAACTGGCCCGCGCCATCCGCCCGGACGGCACGCTGAGCTTCGTGTTCGACGGCCTACGCGTGCCGGTCGCGCTGCCGCCGCTGGCCGGCGCCATCCTGCGCCAGGTTGATGGCGTGCGCAGCGTCGGCGCTATCGCCGCCGCGCTGGCCGGGCGTGGCACCACCCGTCCCGCGTTCAACCGGGCCTGGCGCGAGACCTGGGACCGGCTGTCCGCGCTGAACCGCCTCCTGCTCGCGCCGCCGCCATGACGGGCCCGCCGGCGATCGTTATTTTCGGCGCCGCCGTGCGCGCCGGCGGCCAGCCGAGCGGGGCGCTGCGTCTGCGGGTGGAAACGGCGCTCAAATTCGGCGCCGACCATCCGGATGCGCTCTATGTGCCCACCGGCGGCATGGGCGCGCATCCGCCGGCCGAGGCCGATGTCATGGCGGCGCTGCTGGCCCAGGGCGGAGTCGCGCGCGGGCGCATCCTGGTCGAGCCGACCGGCACCGACACG
>CAIMEK010000820.1 GCA_903839965.1 uncultured Acetobacteraceae bacterium
ACGGTCCATGACGGGATAGACCGTGCGGTTGCCGCGGCGGACGAAAGAGCCGCGCGCGTTGGGCGCCTCGCCGGGGCCGAGCGCGCCGAGATAGGGGGTGTCGCGCGGCACCGTGACGATCCAGGCTTCGATCCGGTCGATCGCGTCCGCCATGGCGCCGCTCCCCTCGTTCAGCCCGTCGCCACCCGGAACACCAGCTTGCGGCGCGGCGGGTTGCCTTCCACGCGCTTGCCCTGCAGCACGCCGCCATTGGCCACGATGACGCGGCGCGACGGGTCGTTCTGCTCGTCGCAGGTTATCTCGACCCAGGCCAGCCCCGCCGCGCGCGCCAGCGGCAGCAGCAGGCCGAGGGCGGCGGTGGCATAGCCGCGGCGGCGCTTCCACGGCACCACGGCATAGCCGACATGGCCGGACACGTAGTCCGGCAGCGCCTCGGTGTCCGGCAGGTAGCGCAGGTTGATGCGGCCGCAGAATTCGCCGTCCCAGATCCAGCGCTCGTGGCCGGGCAGGCGGGGCACCTCGGTGCCGTCGCCCAGGCGCACGGTGCCGCCGCCCGCTGCGCGGGCGAGGTTGGCGATGAACGCCGCGGGGTCTTCGCGCAGGGCGGCGAGTTGCTCGCCGCTGACGTCGCGGGTGCTGTTCGGCGACCAGCCCGTTTCCAGCGCCGCCCGGTAGGCGGGCAGGGCTGCCAGCGAGGGGATTTCCAGCGTGATCATGGGGCCTGCACGGTGCAGCGCACCGCCTCCTGCCAATGGGCGTAGCGCTCGGCGCGCTCCGCCTGCGCCATGTGGGGCACGAAGCGGCGCTGCAGCGCCCAGCCCCGGGCAAATGCCGCGGGGTCCGGGCAGACCCCGGCGGCGCGTCCGGCCAGGTAGGCGGCGCCCAGGGCGGTGGTTTCCAGCACCACCGGCCGGTCGACCGGCGCGCCCAGCATGTCGGCCAGGAACTGCATGGTCCAGTCGCTCGCCACCATGCCGCCGTCCACCCGCAGCACGGTGTCGGCGGAGCCGGACCAGTCGGCGCGCATCGCCTCGATGAGGTCGCGGGTCTGGTAGGCGACCGATTCCAGCGCGGCGCGGGCGAGTTCGGCGGGGCCGGTGGCGCGGGTCAGGCCGAACAGGGCGCCGCGCGCCTCGGCGTTCCAGTGCGGCGCCCCCAGGCCGACGAAGGCGGGCACCAGGATGACGTGGTGGTGCGGGTCGGCGCGGGCGGCGAGCGGGCCGGCCTGAGCGGCGTCGCGGATCAGGCCAAGACTGTCGCGCAACCATTGCACGGCGGCGCCGGCGACGAAGATGGCGCCCTCAAGCGCAAAAGTGCGCTTGCCCTCAAGCTGCAGGGCCACCGTGGTCAGCATGCGCGAGCGCGAGGCCACCGGCGCGTCGCCGGTGTGCAGCAGCAGGAAGCAGCCGGTGCCGTAGGTGGACTTCACCATGCCGGGCGAGAAGCAGGCCTGGCCGACGGTGGCGGCCTGCTGGTCGCCGGCGATGCCCATTACCGGCACCTCGGCGCCCAGGATGCCCGCCTCGGCCTGGCCGAACAGGCCGGAACTGTCGCGCACCTCCGGCAACAACGCGGCGGGGATGCCGAACAGCGCCAGCAGGTCGGGGTCCCAGCACCCCTTGGCGATGTCGTAGAGCATGGTGCGGCTGGCATTGGTGGCGTCGGTGGCATGCACCCGCCCGCCGGTGAGCCGCCACAGCAGCCAGGTGTCGATGGTACCGAAGGCGAGCCGGCCCGCCAGCGCGGCCGCGCGCGCGCCGTCGACGTTGTCCAGCAGCCAGGCCAGCTTGGTGGCGGAGAAATACGGGTCGAGCAGCAGCCCGGAGCGCTGCGTTACCAGCGCCTCGTGCCCGGCCGAGCGCAGCGCGGCGCAGGCCGGGGCGGTGCGGCGGTCCTGCCAGACGATGGCGCGGTGGATCGGCCGCCCGGTGGCACGGTCCCAGACCAGGGTGGTTTCGCGCTGGTTGGTGATGCCGATGGCGGCGACGTCGGCGGCCTCGCCACCGGCTTGCGCCAGGGCCTCGCGCAGGGTTTCGACGCTATGGGCGAAAATCTCCTCGGCGTCGTGCTCCACCCAGCCGGAGGCCGGGAAGTGTTGCGCGAGGTCGCGCCGCGCGGTTGCCGCGGGCGCCAACTGGGGGGCGCGGAAGGCGACGGTGCGGGTGGACGTGGTGCCCTGGTCGAGCGCCAGGATCAGGTCGCGTGACATGGTGCGGTGGCCTCCGTCGCCGGGCATCCTCGGACCCGGGCGGGCCGCCGTCCAGGGGGAGGGGGGGTCAATTCGCGCCGTTGGACCGTGCCGCGCGCTTGCGGCGCATGTCTGGATCGGCGCCTGTCACGGGGGCACGCTGTGCGGACGCTCGAGGGATCCGGGGGGCCGATGCCGGATTTAAGCTTGGCAGGGCGGCTCCGCTTGTCTATCCACGGCGGCGTCCCCACGACCCCTTCGTCTAGTGGTTAGGACACCAGCCTTTCACGCTGGTAACACGGGTTCGAGCCCCGTAGGGGTCGCCACTCCGGGACAAAACTGGGCACCATTGTGATGTCCGGGAGTTGGTCGGCGCTTGCGGCGGAAGCGAGCGGGCCGCTGAGGCGGATCTCCGTGTCGCTGACGACGACCTGACCGACGAACATGCTCGGATAAGCCTTGCGGATGGCGATGTCGCCGTTGTGCAGGACGTCTCGAAGGGCCCGGGAGAGGCGCACCACCTTGGCGGGGGTGATCGTGGATGAGGTCGCGGGGCTCGTGCCCGCGAGCAGCGCCACCTCAACTTCTCGTTTGGCTGGAGATGCAGCGGAACGGTGTAGGTAGGCCCGCAGCACAACAGCCACTCTTTCCGGCGTGAGCAGGCGGTCGGCGAGGTGATCCAACACGACGCTGTCGAGGGTGGCCATGCTGATCGCGCAGCCCCGGCAAAGTGTCGCGCCCTTCTGGATGCGGGCGGCGCAGGCGTAGTACCGGTATCGGCCGCCCTTGCCAGTGCGCAATGTCATGCCGCTGCCGCAGATGCCACAGCGTGCGACGCCGGTGAGCAGGGTCGGGTTGCAGACCAAACGCGGAGACACCTGTTTCGGGCTACGGGCCGCAAGGTTCGCCTGGACGCGGTCAAAGTCGACCTGCAGGATCAGTGCTGGGATCTGCGCCGCTATGGGCGGGCCACGGAAGGGTTTCCAAAGTGACCTGGTCCAGCCAGACCACGCTGGTTCCCGCGGCCCTGGGTGCGAGCGTGCGGCAGGCGTCAGCGGCGCAACCTGGGCACGCAAATGGCCCCCACCCTGGGTTCCGGCACGGCCGCTCGATGTGCGGTTTGATAACAAACTTGCGATAACTACGATCACAGATCGGTCGCATGACAAACTGTGTTTTGCCGCCAGAGCGCAACCGGTTCAGTCAATCGTGAGCGGACGGCCGCAGGCGCCGCTGTAATACCATCTGGCAGCGCCGCCGGCGCACACAGGGGGATCATTGCGTGATCATCGACGCTCGCACCCTGCCCGCAGATACTGTAATCAACGCAGACCTTTGCATCATTGGCGCCGGACCGGCGGGCATCAGCATCGCCCGCGAGTTCGACGGCCTGCCGCTGCGGGTCGCCCTGCTGGAGGCCGGCGGGCTGGAATTCGAGACCGCCGACCAGGCGATGTACGAAGGCGAGACCATCGGTCTGCCCTATGACCGGCTCGACCAGATGCGCTCGCGCTACTTCGGCGGCAGTTCCAACTGCTGGGGCGGCTTCTCCCGGCCGATGGAAGACCACGATTTCGAGGTGCGGGACTGGGTTCCGAACAGCGGCTGGCCGTTCGGCCGCGACGAAATGATGCGGTGGTACCGCGGCGCGCATGCGCTGCTGGAGCTGGGGCCGTTCGACTACGAATCCGACCTTTGGGAGCAGCGGCTCGGCCGCCCGGATGCGCGCTGCGTGCAGTTCGACCGCAAGCGCATGGTCAACCTGATCGCGCAGCTCAGCCCGCCGACGCGGTTCGGCATGATCTATCGCGACGGCATCGCCAAATCGGACAACGTGACGGCCTACCTGAATGCCAACGTCACCGAGATCGAGACCCCGGGCAACGGCAGCCGCGTCACCGGCCTGCAGGTGCGCACCCGCGCCGGCGGCACCTTCCGCGTGGTGGCGAAGCGCTACGTGCTGGCCACCGGCGGCATCGAAGCAGCCCGGCTGATGCTATGCTCGGACCGCTACCAGGCCGGCGGGGTGGGCAACACGAACGACGTGGTCGGCCGCTACTTCATGGACCATCCGCGCCTGCGCGCCGGCGAAATCAAATTCCGCGACCCGGCGGCCAACAGCCGCATCTACGACCTGCACGTGATCTTCCCGGGCGGCATGACGGTGGACGGCGTCCGGGTGTGCGCCTTCTTCGGTCTCACGCCGGAGGCGCAGGAGCGGGAGCGGGTCAGCAACACGCGGTGCTACGTGGCCTCCGAGTTCGTCGGCCACAACTCCGAGAGCTACGAGGCGCTGCGGCTGGTGTACGAGGCGCTGCACAACAACCGCCGCCTGCGCGGGCGCTACCTGGAGGTTGCCGGGCGGCTCATTCGCAACACGCCGAATGTGTTCGTGCTGGCGGTCGGGCTCAAGTTCATGCCGCGTTTCCTGTTGCGCGGCTTCGCCCTGGAGACGGTGGTGGAACCGACGCCGCTGCCGGACAGCCGGGTGACGCTGGGCACCGAGCGCGACGCGCTGGGCATGCGGCGGGTGCGCGTGGACTGGCGGCTGGGTGAACTGGAAAAGCGCACGATGCGGCGCACCCAGGAGATCCTGGGCGAGGAACTGGAGCTCGCCGGCTCCGGCTCGGTGGTGGTGGATGCGCCGCGCGAAGGCGAACCCTGGCCGAAGTCGCCCAGCTGGTGCTGGCACCACATGGGCACCACCCGCATGCATACCGATCCGCGCCGCGGCGTGGTCGATGCCAACAGCCGCGTGCATGGCATGGCGAACCTGTTCATCGCCGGCAGCGCGGTGCTGCCGACCGTCGGCTGCGACATGCCGACGATCACGATCGTGGCGCTCGCGCTGCGGCTGGCGAACCACCTCAGGACGACGTTCCGCTCCGAGGCGGTCAGCGCCGCCCCGGCGGCCCGCGAGACCGCCGACGCC
>CAIMEK010000821.1 GCA_903839965.1 uncultured Acetobacteraceae bacterium
GCCAGTGCCCTGCGCCGGCGCCATTTTCAAGGAGAGTTCGGGATGTTCATCACCGAAGACTTCCTGCTCGACACGGGCTGGTCGAAGAAACTCTACCATGAGGTGGCCGCCGAGCTGCCGATCATCGACTACCACGCGCACCTGCCCCCCGCCGACATCGCCGCGCGCAAGAAGTTCCGCAACATCGCCGAACTCTGGCTGGGCAGCGGCAACTACGGCGACCACTACAAGTGGCGCCTCATGCGCGCCGCCGGCGTGCCCGAACGCCTGATCACCGGCGACGGCTCCGACCGCGACAGGTTCCTCGCGTTCTGCCGCATCCTGCCGCTCTGTGCCGGCAACCCGGTGCTGCAATGGAGCCATTTCGAACTCAAGCGCCTCTTCGGCATCGACGCCGTCATCAACGCCGACACCGCCCCGCACCTGTGGGACGAAGTCAACGAACGGCTCGCCGACATGGACACATGGTCGTTCCTCGACCAGGCGCGCGTGGAAGTGTCCTGCACCACCGACGATCCGGCCGACGACCTCGCCCCGCACGCCGCGGTCGCGCGCTCCGCGCTCGCCACCCGGCTGCTGCCGGCCTACCGCCCGGACAAGGCTATGCGCATCGAGGCGGAAGGCTTCCCCGCCTACCTGGAGCATCTCGGCCGCGCCGCCGGCATGCCGATCGCCAGCTTCGCCGACCTGGTGCGCGCGTTGGAAGCCCGCGTGGACTATTTCCACGAGCGCGGCGGCCGCGCCAGCGACCATGCGATCGATGTCCCACTCCCCGTCGGCATCCCCGACGACAACTCCGTCGAGGCCCTGTTCGCCCGCCGCCTGTCCGGCGACACATTGAGCGTGCAGGACCGCGGCGCCTACACCGCCGCCCTGTTGCTCAACCTTGGCCGCGCCTATGCCCGCAAGGGCTGGGTGATGTGCCTGCACATCGGCGCGCTGCGCAGCGTCAACAGCCGCGCGCTCGCCACCATCGGGCCCGACTCCGGCTACGACACCATCTCGGAGGCAACCATCGCCGCGCCGCTCGCCCGCCTGCTCGACGCGCTCGATGTCGACGGCGAGTTGCCCAAGACCATGCTGTTCAGCATGAGCCCCGTCATGTTCCCGGTGCTCTCGGCGATGACCGGCTGCTTCCAGGACGGCGTCACGGCGGGCAAGCTGCAGTTCGGCCCGGCCTGGTGGTTCAACGACCACAAGGACGGCAACCTCGAGCAGATGCGCACGCTGGCCAACCACGGCGTTCTCGGCACTTTCGTCGGCATGGTCACCGACAGCCGCAGCTTCGCCTCCTTCCCCCGCCACGACTACTTCCGCCGCCTGCTCTGCCGGCTGCTCGGCCGCTGGGTGGAAGACGGCGAATACCCGCCCGACCTCGACGCGCTGGCGACCCTGGTGCGGGGGGTCAGCTACCAGAACGCCAAGGATTATTTCGCGTTCTGAAGCAAGGCCAGGGCGCTGCCCTGGACCCGCCAAGGGCCGTGAGGCCCTTGGAACCCATTCGTTTTATACCGAGCAGCGCAACGGCAACAAGCAGACGCTCGTTCATCGGGCTTGCCGCCGACAGCCACCGACCCGAAGCGGAACTTCGCGCCCGAGCACCTCGATGGCTTGGGCAGCCGAGGCCAGCCCATCCTTGCTAGGATTGACGTGTGGCACCCAAGCGCCCGGGTGGTGCTGCGGGTGGACGGGCCTCCGGATCTCATGCAGCAGGCCGCGATCAGCAAGCCACGGCATAAGTAATTTCCGAGCCTCGTGAAAGATGCCCAACAGTCCACACTGCGTTCGGCTCTCCCTATTAGTCCACCACTGGCCCAGGGCCAGCGCCAAGCTGGTGTTGAGCTGTGCTTGAGGACACAACCCGATGAGTACGGTGGCCCCCGCCTCCGCGACCGGATTGACCAACGACGAAGCGCGCCGCCGCCTCGCGGCCAATGGGGGAAATGCCGCTCCCGACGTAGTCCAGCATCCGATCACCCAGGCGCTGAAGAAACTCTGGGCGCCGGTGCCCTGGATGCTCGAGGCTGCGGTGGTGCTGCAACTAGTGCTCGGCGAATACCTCGAAGCTTCGGCCGTCGGCTTTCTCCTGGTGTTCAACGCAGGACTGGGATTCTTCCAGGAGGGCCGGGCCCAGGCGACCCTCGAGGCACTAAAATCCCGCCTGGCCGTGACCGCGTCGGCACGGCGCGACGGCGTCTGGAAAACGCTGCCGGCGGCCGAACTGGTGCAGGGCGACGTGGTAAAGCTGTCGCTCGGCGCCGTCGTTCCCGCCGACGTGCGCTTGATGGAAGGCAACGTTCTCGTCGACCAGTCAACTCTCACCGGCGAATCCGTACCGATCGAGGCCGGACCGGGTTTCGAGACCTATGCCGGCGCCCTGATCCGGCGCGGCGAGGCGGTGGCGGAAATTATCGCGACGGGCGCGCAGACGAAATTCGGCCGCGGCGCCGAACTGATCCGCACTGCCCATGTCGAAAGTACCGAGCAGAAGGCAATCTTTCGCGTGGTGCGCAACCTCGCGCTGTACAACGGTGGCATGACCATCCTGCTTGTCGGCTACGCCCTGTTCCTGGCGATGCCGCTGGCGCAGGTCGCGCCGTTGGTGCTGGTAGCCCTGCTGGCTTCGATTCCTGTGGCGCTCCCGTCGATGTTCACCCTAGCGGCGACGGTCGGGGCACGTGCCGTGGCGCGGCGCGGGGTGCTGCCGACACGCCTTTCGGCACTCGATGAAGCGGCGGGAATGGATGTTCTATGCGCCGACAAGACCGGCACGCTGACCCGCAACGAACTCGCGGTCACCGCCTGCCAGGCGCTCGCCGGCATTGATCCTGCGCAGGTCATGGCGATGGCGGCGCTGGCCAGTTCCGACGGCGGGGCGGACCCGCTGGACGCAGCCATTCGCGCCGCCGCCGAACCGACGGGGAGCGCGCGCTGGAAGTTGGTCAAGTTCACGCCTTTCGATCCGACCCGGAAGATGTCTGAGGCCGCGGTAACCGACGCTGAGGGCAAGCCGGTGCGGATCATCAAGGGCGCCTATGCGGCGGTCGCGGCAATCGCCGAGTCCTCGCCTGCCTTGGCGAGCATGGTCGAAGAACTTCAGGTCAAAGGTTTCCGCGTTGTCGTCGTCGCGGCGGGCGCGGCCGAACCGCTCCATCTGGCCGGCGCAATCGCGTTGAGCGATCCGCCGCGCGCGGATTCGGCGGCGCTGATCGCCCAGTTGCTCGGCCTCGGCGTGCGCACGGTGATGGTAACAGGCGATGCGCCGGTAACGGCCCGCGTCGTCGCGGACGCGGTCGGCATTACCGGACCGACCTGCGCCACCGTCCCGCTGCCCCACGATGTCCGCGCCGAACAATTCTCCGTCTTCGCCGGCGTGTTGCCCGAGGACAAATTCGCGCTCGTCAAGGCATTCCAGCGCGACGGTCACGTGGTAGGGATGTGCGGCGACGGCGCCAATGACGCGCCGGCGCTGCGCCAGGCGCAGATGGGCATCGCCGTCTTCACCGCGACCGATGTGGCGAAATCGGCGGCCGGCATTGTGCTGACCGAACCCGGCCTGGGCGGCATCGTTGCAACGGTGGAGGAAGGACGCGTCACGTTCCAACGAATTCTGACCTACACGTTCCGCTCGATCATCCACAAGGTCCGCCAGGTGGCCTTTTTGCTCGCCGGCTTGGTGCTCTTCCAAACCGCCGTGCTAACGCCTTTGCTGATGGTGCTGATGATGGTGGCCGGCGATTTCTTCGCCCTGTCATCGTCCACCGACAACGTGCGAGCCTCGCCGACCCCCAATCACTGGCGGATCGGCAATCTGACGATCGCCGGCCTCGTCCTGGGTTTCTGCGATCTCCTCTTCTGCGTCGCCATTCTCTGGGCCGGGCGCTACGTCCTCGGCTTCGATGCCGTGACGTTGCGGACCTTGACGGTCGTGACGCTGGTGTTCAACGGCCAGGCGATTTTCTATGTCTCGCGCGAGCGCCGGCGGTTGTGGAGTTCCTGGCCGGGTAAATGGCTTATCGTGTCGTCGGTTCTCGACATATCGCTGTTCACGGCACTGTCGACCCAGGGCATTCTGATGGCGCCCTTGCCAGCAGCAGTCGTGGCCTGCGTATTCGGCGCGGCGATTGTTCTGGCGCTCTGCATGGATTCGGTGAAGGTCGTGCTCTTCCGCCATCTCGCCATCGCCTGACCCCGCGGACCCGAGCCGGTCGGCAAATCCACTTTCAACGGCCTAAAGTTCTGCCTCGTGGCTGGGCATTTCGGCTTACTCAGCGGTCGCCAGGTAAGGCGACACGCCGGATCGGAGATACCAGTCGTGGTCTATGTCTTTGTCCGTTCCAGGTCGGCCAAGCTACCGCCTCCTGAGTAAA
>CAIMEK010000822.1 GCA_903839965.1 uncultured Acetobacteraceae bacterium
CTTCCTGGGCGAACAGCTTCGCCATGAACTGGGTATGGGTGCGCGAGGCGAAAATCTGCGGCCCGCGCTGCTCGGCGCGCACGTCGAAGATATAGGCGCGGACGCGGTCGCCGTTGCGGAAATTCTCGCGCGGAATCAACTCGTCGCGGCGCAGCAGCGCCTCGGCGCGGCCGACCTCCACCATCAGGTTGCCGTACTCGGTGCGCTTGACCGTGCCGTTGACGACCTCGCCGACGCGGTCCTTGAACTCGTCGTACTGCCGCTTGCGCTCGTACTCGCGCACGCGCTGCACGATCACCTGCTTGGCGGTCTGGGCGGCGATGCGGCCGAAATCGATCGGCGGCAGCGGGTCGACGATGAACTCGCCGAGCTTGATCTCGGGCTTGAACTTCTGCGCGATGTGAACCGGGATCTGGGTTTCCTCGTTCTCCACCGTCTCCACCGCCTCGGTCCAGCGCGACAGCCGGACGTCGCCGGTCTTGCGGTCGATGGTGGCGCGGATGTCCTTCTCGTGCCCGTACTTGGCGCGGCCGGCCTTCTGGATGGCCTGCTCCATCGCCTCGAGCACTTCCTCGCGGTCGATCGATTTCTCCCGGGCCACGGCGTCTGCCACCAGGAGCAGTTCGGGGCGGGCGATGGCGGTGTCCATGCGAGCGGTCCTTCGAACCTAGTTCGTGGGATGGGCGGTTGCGGTGGCGGCGATCAGGCTGTCGGTCAGCACCAGCTTGGCGCGAAAGATGTCGGCGAGCGGCAGGGCGAGGTCGCCGTCCTCGGTGCGCAGCCGGGCGTGGGTGGCGTCCGCCCCCAGCACGGTGCCGGTAAGCCGCTTGCGTCCGTCGAGCGGCACCGCCATTTCCACCCGCGCGAGGTGGCCGGCGAAGCGGTTCCAGTCCTTGCGGCGGGTCAGCGGGCGGTCGATGCCGGCGGAGCTGACTTCCAGCGTCCAGTTGCCGGGGAGCGGGTCCTCGACGTCCAGCACGGCGCCGACGGCGCGGCTGATCGCCGTGCAGTCCTCCACCGTGATCTGCCCGCCGTCGGCGCGATCGGCCATGATCTGCACGGTCGGCCGGTTGCGCCCGATCACCGCGACGCGCACCAGTTCGTAGCCCATATCGGCCAGGGCGGGCGCGACAAGGCCGGCCAGCCGGCCTTCCAGGCCACTGTGATGGGGCAGGTCGGGGTGATGGGGCAGGTCGGACAGGTCGGGCGCTCGCTCCAAAACAAAAAAGGCGGCCGGTTAAGGCCACCCTCCGTAACGATCGGAAGATGATGATGGTGGTAACCTAGGCCCACCGCGCGCGACTTGCAAGAGCCGGGCCCGCCGGGCGCACAAGCGGCCTTGTGGCGCGCCCCGCCGGCGCTGTATCCGCAACCGATGAACCACGTTCCGCCCGCCGGCAGCCCGACCGGCCGCCCCCCGGCAGGCCTGCGGCCGGCCGAGTTGTGCATCGTCATACCGGTGCTGAACGAGGAGGCCAACGTCGCCCCCCTCGTCGAACGGCTGGACCGCGCCCTGGTCGGCATCGGCTGGGAGGCGATTTTCGTCGACGACGACAGCACCGACGCCACCCGCGCCGCGGTCGCCGCCATCGGCGCGCACGACCCGCGGGTGCGCCTGCTGCACCGGATCGGCCGGCGCGGCCTGTCCTCCGCCTTCATCGAGGGCGCCCAGGCCAGCCTGGCCCCCTGCATCGCCGCCATCGACGGCGACCTGCAGCACGACGAAACGGTGCTGCCGCGCATGTTCGCCGCCCTGCGCGAGGGCGGCTACGAGCTGGCCGTCGGCAGCCGCTACATCGCCGGCGGCGGCGTCGGCACGTGGGACCGCAAGCGGGCCGGCATGTCGGGGCTGGCGACCCGGCTCAGCCGGATCGTGCTGCGCGCGCCGGTGAGCGACCCGATGAGCGGTTTCTTCATGCTCCGCCGCGACACTTTCGAGCGCGCGGTGCGCGGGCTGTCGGCGCTCGGCTTCAAGATCCTGCTCGACATCCTGGCCTCGCTGCCCGCCCCGCCCGCCCTGATCGAGCTGCCCTACGAGTTCCGCACCCGCACCGCCGGCGAAAGCAAGCTCGATGCCGGCGTGCTGCGCGACTACCTGCTGCTGGTGGTGGACAAGCTGGTCGGCCGCTGGGTGCCGGTGCGCTTTCTGCTGTTCGCCGCGGTCGGCGCGCTCGGCATCGCCGCCCACCTGGTGGTGCTGAAGCTCTGCCTGGCCGCCCTCGCGCTGGACTTCGCGACCGCCCAGGCGATCGCCACGGGCTGCGCCATCGTCGGCAATTTCGTGCTCAACAACGTCTTCACCTTCCGCGAGGCCCGGTTGCAGGGCTGGGGATTCGTGCGCGGGCTGCTCACCTTCGCGGCGATCTGCAGCGTGGGCGCGATGGGCAATGTCGGCGTGGCCGCCTTCCTGTTCAGCCCGGCGGTGAACTCCGCCTGGTGGCTGGCCGGGCTGGCGGGGGCGGTGATGAGCCTGGTGTGGAACTACGCGGTCAGCTCGGTGATCACCTGGCGGCGGAACTAGGCGGCGGCAGCGGTGGGGGTGAAGCGTCGCCTTGTCGGTGCATGGGTTGCCGCGGTTGCGCGATCGGGGGAAGCGGCGCTGGCAGGTGGACGGCGTGGCGCGAGCAGAAGATGCTGTCTGTGCCGCAGCAAGCCAGGATCAGGCGGATCATCGCTGACCGCTGCCCGGACCGGCTGAAGCTATCGTTCGCACTGTGGACGCGCGAGGCGGTCGCGGCCTTGAGCGAGCGGGAGACCGGGTTGCGGCTGTCGCGATCGACGGTCAGCAGCTACCCGCGATCCTGGGGCTGCACGGCGCAGCGCCCGCTGGTCTCGTCCAGATGCCAGCTGGAGGCTTGGGGAAGAATTGCGGTCAGCGAGGACGGCACGAAATCGATGGCTATCCGGAAAATCGCGGGTAATGTGGGGCACTATGCCATTGTTCGGATGGGGATTCCCACGTCCTGAATACTCGGAGTCGTGCCGGTGACCCTGCTCGAAGCCGAGGCGCTCACGGTGACGTTTGGCCAGGCCGCGGCCGTGGTGCGCGTGGTGGACGGCCTTGGCTTCGCCCTTGCCCCCGGCCGCACGCTCGGCGTGGTGGGCGAAAGCGGCTGCGGCAAGTCGATGGCGGCGCTGGCGGTGATGGGCCTGCTGCCGGTCGGCGCCCGCGCCGGCGGGGCGCTCCGCTTCGACGGCGAGGACCTGTTGGCAATGAGCGAGGCAGGGCGCCGCCGCCTGCGCGGACGGCGCATGGCGATGATCTTCCAGGAACCGATGACGGCGTTGAACCCGGTGGTTCCGGTGGGCGTGCAGATCGCCGAGATGCTGGTGGTCCACGAAGGTGCGCGCGAGACCGCGGCGCGGCAGCGGGCCATCGCCCTGTTGGAGCGCGTCGGCATCGCCGAGCCGGCGACCCGCGCCGCCGCCTACCCGCACCAGTTGTCGGGCGGCATGCGCCAGCGCGTCATGATCGCCATGGCGATCGCCTGCCGCCCCTCCCTGCTGATCGCCGACGAGCCCACCACCGCGCTCGACGTGTCGGTGCAGGCGCAGATTCTCGACCTGCTGCTCGAGCTGCAGCGCGACGAAGGCATGGCGATGCTTTTCATCAGCCACAACCTCGGCGTGATCAGTGAGATCGCCGACGAGATCATGGTGATGTACGCCGGGCGCGTCGCCGAGCACGGGCCGGCGCAATCGGTGCTGGCGGCCCCGCTGCACCCTTACACGCGCGGCCTGATCGCCACCCTGCCCGACCCCGCCCGGCGCAAGCCCGTGCTGCCCACCATCGCCGGCACCGTGCCGGACCCGCGTTGGCGCGCCGCCGGCTGCGCCTTCCACCCGCGCTGCCCGGACGCCACGGCCGAGTGCGCCGCCACCCTTCCCACGCCCCGCGAGCGCGCCCCCCGGCGCTTCGCGGCGTGCCTCCACGCATGACCCCGCTGCTCGCCGCGGAAAGCGTTTCCGTCCGCTTCGGCAGCGGCGGCGGCTGGTTCGCCCCCCGGCGCTTCGTGCAGGCCGTCACCGACGCCTCGCTGGTGCTCCATGCCGGGGAGACACTGGCGCTGGTGGGCGAAAGCGGTTCCGGCAAGACCACGCTGGCGCGCGCCCTGCTCGGCCTGGTGCCGATGGCCGCCGGCACGGTGCGCTTCGCCGGCGACGCCCGCACCCTCCGGCGCGCCGTGCAACTGGTGTTCCAGGACCCGTTCGGCTCGCTCGACCCGCGCCTGCCCATCGGCGCCATCATCGCCGAGCCGCTGCGCATCCACCGCATCGGCACCCGGCGCGAGCAGGCGGCACGGGTCAACGACCTGCTCGCCGAGGTCGGCCTGCCCGCCGATGCCGCCACGCGCTACCCACACCAGTTCAGCGGCGGCCAGCGCCAGCGCATCGCCATCGCCCGCGCGCTGGCGCCCCGGCCGCGGGCGATCATCGCCGACGAGCCGCTGTCGGCGCTCGACGTGTCGATCCAGAGCCAGATCCTCAACCTGATGGCCGAACTGCGCGACCGCGAGGGGCTTGCCTACCTGCTGATCAGCCACGACCTCGCCGCCGTGCACCATCTCGCCGACCGGGTGGCGGCGATGTATCTCGGCCGCATCGTCGAGGTGGCACCCCGCGACGCGCTGTTCGGCGCCCCGGCACATCCCTACACCGCCGCTCTCCTGCAATCCGTGCCGCGCCTCGGCACCGGCAAGCGCCAGCCCGGCGTGGTCCTGCCGGGTGACATTCCCTCGCCGCTCGCTCCGCCGCCGGGCTGCGCCTTCCACCCTCGCTGCGCGCGCGCCTCGCATCTCTGCTCGCGCGAAGTGCCGGCCCTGCGGCCGCTGCCCGCTGGCCGGGAGGTCGCCTGCCACCACCCGCTGGAGGCGCCATGCTCAGGTTCCTGATCGGCCGCGCCGGCGGCGCGGCGGTCGTGCTGGCGGTGATGTCCTTCGTCATCTTCGCCATGATCGGGCTGATGCCGGGCGACCCGATCGACCTGCTGATGCAGGCCAATCCCGACGCCACCCCCGCCGACATCGCCCGGCTGCGCGCCATCTACGGCATCGATCAGCCGCTGGTGATGCGCTACTGGAACTGGCTGGCGGCGGCGATGCAGGGCGATCTCGGCTTCTCCCGCACCCAGCACCGGCCGGTGCTCGACATCGTCATCCCCGCCCTCGGCAACACCGTCATTCTCACCGGCACCGCCTTCGTGCTGAGCGTGCTGATCGCGGTCACGCTCGGCAGCCTGGCCGCACTCAAGCGCGGCAGCTGGCTCGACCGGCTGATCAACCTGTTCGCCTTCGCCGGCATCTCGCTGCCGACTTTCTGGCTCGGCCTCGTGCTGATCTACATCTTCGCCGTCATCCTGGGCTGGCTGCCGGCCGGCGGCATGCCGCGCCAGGGCCAACCCTGGCCGGCGGCGGCCTATCTGGTGCTGCCGGTGGCCACGCTGGTGATCGTCGAGATCGGTGGCCTCGCCCGCTACGCCCGTTCGGCCATGATCGAGGTGTTGGCGCAGGACTACATCCGCACCGCGCGGGCGAAGGGCCTCACCACCGCGCGGATGCTGCTGCGCCATGCGCTGCGCAACGCGCTCATACCGGTGGTCACCATCGTCGCCATCGGCTTCGGCAACCTGTTTTCCGGGGTGGTGCTGACCGAGGCGATGTTCGCCTGGCGGGGCATGGGACGCCTGATCCTCGAGGCGGTCATGAACAACGACTACAACCTCGCCCTGATCTGCCTGTTGTTCGCCACGACGATGATCCTGATCGCCAACATCGTCGCCGATCTCTCCTACACCTGGCTCGACCCGCGCATCGAGTTGGGCGGCAACCGCCGATGAGCGGCCGATCGCCAACGCTCGCCGCCGAACCGCTCGCCACCGAACCGGTCGGCGTCTGGCGCCTGCGGTGGCGGCGGCTGCAGCGCGACCGCGTGGCGGTGGGGGCGGGGCTGCTGCTGGCGAGCCTGTTCGTGCTCTGCGGCGCGGCCCCGCTGATCGAGGACTGGCTCGGCGTGTCGGGCGTGGAGACCGACCTGCTCAGCCGTTTCGACCCGCCTTCCGCGCAGCACTGGCTGGGCTGCGACGATGCCGGCCGCGACGAACTGGCGCGGCTGCTGCGCGGTGGCTGGACCAGCCTCACCATCGGCCTGCTGGCGGCGGTCGGCTCGAAACTGATCGGCCTCGGGGTGGGCTCGCTCGCCGGCTACCTGCGCGGCCGCACCGACATGGTGCTGATGCGGATCACCGACTTCATCCTTTCACTGCCCGGGCTGCCGCTTCTCATCATCCTCGCCGCCATCGATCTCGAGAAGCTCGGGGTCGGCCGCGAGTTCATCCGCTCCGGCGCGGCCGGCTACTGGCGGGTGGTGATCATCCTGACGCTGCTGAACTGGACCGGCATCGCGCGGCTGGTCCGCGCCGGCACGATGGCCATCGCCGAGCGCGAGTTCGTGCTGTCCGCCCGCGCGCAAGGGGCCACCGCGCGCTGGATCATGCTGGTGCACATCCTGCCCAACGCCATTGCGCCGGTGATCGTGGCGACCACGCTCAGCATGGGCCGTTTCATCCTGGTGGAATCGGGGCTCAGCTTCCTCGGCGTGGGTATTCAGCCGCCGGCCACCTCCTGGGGCAGCATGCTCACCAACGCCCAGGAACTCATCACCACCGCGCCGATGCTGGCGCTATGGCCGGGATTCTTCATCTTCGTGTCGGTGATCGCCATCAACTTCCTCGGCGACGGGCTGCAGGCCGCGCTCGACCCGCGTTCGGACCCGCGCTGAGGGCCATGCGCCCCGCTTGCCGGCGCGCGATACCGATGCGCCAACAGGTTCATCGGTGTCACTGCCGTACGTGCCACTCCTCGATCCACCCCGGCCCGGTGCCCAACATCTGCCCGGGCCCGTCGTGCACCACCCCAGCCAGCCACTTCGGCAGCACGTAGCCCACCGAGGCGAAGAAGAGGTTGATCTCCGGCAGGTCCTCGGCGGCGATGTCGAGGATGCGTCGCCACTCGGCCTTGCGCTTGCCCGGGTCCAGCTCGTTCTGTGCGGCAGCGATCGCCGCGTCCATCCCGGGGCTGCGGTAGCCCATGTAGTTGGTACCGGACCAGTTGTTCTCCGCACTCGGAATCCAGATGCTCTGGAAGGTGAAGTCGGGCACCCAGTCGGCCTGCGGGTCGGCCTGGAACTCCACGAACCCGCGGAACGTGCGCTTGCGCAAGGTCTCCCCGAACATCACCCGTGCCGGCTCGTTCTTCACCACCACCTCGATGCCGACCGCCTTCAACTGGGTCTGCAGCACCTGTTCGACCAGCTCGCGCGTGCGGTTGCCGGCGGTGGTGGTCAGGTCGACGCTGAAGCGCTCGCCGGTGGGCGAAACCAGGATGCCGTCGGCGCCCGGCTTGAACCCCACCTCCGCCAGCAGCGCGCGGGCACGGCGCGGGTCGAACGGCCAGGTCTTCACCGCGGGGTTCCAGCCGGCCTGCGAGGGATGCATGAAGCTGTTGGCCACTTCCTGGTGGTTTTCGAACAGCCTGGCCACGATCGTGGTGCGGTCGATCGACATCTGGATGGCCTGACGCACCCGCTTGTCCGCCAGCAGCGGGTTGTCCAGTTGCGGCGTCAGATGCTCATAACTGGTCACGGCCGGCATGAAGATGAACTCGAAGCGCGCGGCCTGCGACTTCGACAGCGCGATGATCTGGTCCATGGTCAGGCCGAGGTTGCCGGACGCCACCATGTCGATGTCGCCCGCGAGCAGGTTGGCCTGCAGCGCCGAGGTGTTGTCGATCAGCCGCATGGTGACGCGGCGGAACTGCGGCTTGCTGCCCCGCCATTGCTCGTTCGGCACCAGCAGCACCGATTCGTTGGGCCGGAACTCGGCGATGCGGTACGGGCCCATCCACAGCCCCGGGTTCTCCGGGTGGCGGTTGAGCGCCGACTTCTGGCCGTAGTCGAGCGGATTGGCGGCCGAGTGGAAGATCGGCCCCTCGATGTGCTCGGGCAACGGTGCATACGCCCAGCGGTCGAAATCGTAGCGCGTGCGGTTGAGGTCGATCTGCAGCGTGCGCGCGTCCACCGCCACCACCGCGTCCACCTGCTGGGGGGCGGAGAAGGCGCGATAGACTTCGAAGGCGAAGACGAAGTCCCTGGCCGTCACCGGCACGCCGTCGCCCCAGAACAGGTCGGGCTTGAGGGTGAACCTCACCTGCATGCCCTTGCTGCCGTCCGGGCGGTCCATCACCCGGGCACGGCCGTTGGCGATGCTCGGCACCTCGGTGCACAGCAGGCACATTACCTGGCCGCCGCGGGTGTACCAGGTCATCGTCCGCGCGATCGGCGAGCGGATGTAGTCCTTCATGCTGCTGTTGGTGATGTAGGGGTGCATGTCGGGCGGGAACTGCCCGATGCCCAGCGTCAGCGTATCGTGGGTTTGCGCCGCGGCCATGCTTGCGCCGCCCAGGAGCGCGGCGCACACAGGCATCAGGAATTTCCGCATCTGCCTCCCTCCCGCAGGAACGCCCGATTCGTAGGAGCCCCGGGTCGGACAGGCAATGCGCCACGGACCGAAAGGACTGCCCCCCGCATGAACAACCGGTTGCAGGCCGCCTACGGCCTCCCGCCCGAGAAATGACTTGACTTCGATCCCACCGCCTCGCGTCCGGCGCGCGGGCGCCTCGCCGCCGCCACCGCCAACCCGCTGGCCGCGCGCGTGGCGGTGGAAATGCTGCGCCGCGACGGTTCCGGGGTGGACGCGGCCATCGCTCGCCCAGGCGGTGCGCAACGTCGTCGAGCCGAACGCCTCCGGCATCGGCGGCGGTTTGCGCGATCCGCAGGCCATCCTGTCGGCGCCGCCGGGGAAGCGCTTGGCGTCGCCGGATAGCTCCAGTCCAACACACCCAGGCGACGCACTCATTCCCTGTTCCGCCAGGGCTGCATGCTCCACGAGCCCATGCCGACCGCATAGCCGCTGTTCGTCGAAATATTCGGTGCTGTTTGGAAATGAGGGGAGCCCTGATACGTCGTGGGGAACATTGCCGGCCCCGCGATGGACGCGCATAGTCCGCGTCGATGCAACGGTGGAAGAAAGCCCGGGCAAGGGAGGCCAGCATGGCGGACGCGGAACTGCAACGGGTCGGAGACAGCTGCGATATCCTCGGCGAGGTACCGATCTGGTCGATTACGGAACAGGCGCTTTATTGGATCGATGTGCGCGGACCGTTGCTCCGCCGGCGCGACTTCGCGACCGGCCAGGTACAGAGCTGGCAGATGCCCGAACTGGTCGGCTGCATCGCGCTGCGCACGGGCAAGCGGGGCGTGATCGCCGGCCTGCGTTCGGCGGTCGTGCTGTTCGATCCGGCAACGGGCGCGCTCGAGCGGTTTCCCGGTCCGCACGCCGAGCAACCGCAGATGCGGTTCAACGATGGCAAGTGCGACCGCCAGGGCCGATTCTGGGTGGGATCCATGGACGACGTCGGCCGCGGCCCGGTCGGCACGCTGTATCGTTTCGAGGCTGGAAACTTCATCCCGGTGATCGAAAACATCGCCATTCCCAACAGTCTGTGCTGGTCGCCGGACGGCACGACGATGTACTTTGCCGACGGCATCGACCCGATCATCTGGAGGTACGCGTTCGATCCGGCGAGCGGCGCACTGGGCGAACGGCGGCAGTTCGCGCGCCTGCCCGAGGGCACCGGCATGCCCGACGGCGCGACGGTCGACGCCGACGGCTACCTGTGGAGCGCCCAATACGGCGGCGGCCTGGTCACGCGCTTTGCGCCGGACGGCCGCGTGGACCGCAGCATCTCCGTTCCGGTAACGCAGCCGACCAGTTGCGCCTTCGGCGGGGCGGACATGGCGACGCTGTTTATCACCTCGGCGTCGCAGCGGCTGTCCCCCGACGCGTTGCAGCGCCAGCCGCTGGCCGGCGCGCTGTTCGCGTTGCACACCGGCACGCGCGGCTGCCCCGAAGCGCACTACGCCGGCTGACCGGCAGGCAGGAACGAACATGAGCGACGTAGTTCTGGGAAGCGGCGAACACCGCTACCGCCTTGCCGAGGGCTGGGGAACCCTGCCCGACGGCTGGGAAACCGGCGACGTCGCCGGCATCGGCGAGGTCGGCTACACGGCCTGAGCGGTTTGCAGGAGGCCGGCATGGAGGCGGAGCGGTTTCCGGCGCCGGACGAAGCGGCGCTGACCGATGAACAGCGCCGGGTGC
>CAIMEK010000823.1 GCA_903839965.1 uncultured Acetobacteraceae bacterium
CTGGACGCCGCCACCCGCGATCGCCTCGCGGCATCCGACCGCACCGAACTGGCGGCCCATCTGGCGGTGCGTCCGTTCCTGGAAGCGATGTATCCCCCGCCGCCCCAGGTGCTGCACCCGGCCGACGACGTCCTGGTCTGCCGCTGCGAGGAAGTGCGCGCCGGCGCGGTGCGCGGCGCGGTGGCGCAGGGCTGCCTCGGGCCGAACCAGGTCAAAAGCTTCCTGCGCACCGGCATGGGCCCCTGCCAGGGCCGCATGTGCGCCCCGGTGGTGTCCGAACTGATCGCCGCGGCGCGCGGGGTCGGGCCCGCGGAAGTCGGCACCTGGCGCGTCCGCCCGCCGCTGCGGCCGGTGACGGTGGCGGAACTGGCCGGCGTGGTGCTGGACGCGGCGGAGTGAGTTACCGCGCCGATGTGCTGATCGTGGGCGGCGGCATCCAGGGCTGCTCGGCGGCGCTGTTCCTGGCCCGGCGCGGTGCGGACGTGCTGCTGGTGGAAAAGAACTCGGTCGGCCGTCATGCCTCCGGGGTGAACGCCGGCGGGGTGCGCCGGCTGCTGCGCGACCCGGCCGAGGTGCCGCTCTCGGTGGCCTCGATGCATCTCTGGCACGGCATCGGCGATCTCGTCGGCGCGGATTGCGGCTTTCGCGTCAGCGCCCAGGTGGCGGTGGCCGCCGACCCGGCCGAATGGGCCACCCTGCAGGCCCGCGCCGCCAAAATGGCCGCGTTGGGCTGGACCCATGAGGAACTGATCGGCCCGAACGAACTCTACGCCGTGCTGCCGGCCCTGGCGCCGGGCTGCCTTGGCGGGCTGATCGCGCGCGAGGACGGCTACGCCAGCCCCTACCACACCACCATGGCCTTCCGCGCCGCCGCCCTGCGCGCCGGCGCGCAGATACGGGAAGGCGTGCGCGCCCTCGAATTCCACCACGCCGCCAACCACTGGCAGGTCGCCAGCAGCGCCGGTCCGATCACCGCGCGGGTGCTGGTCAACGCCGGCGGCGCCTGGGGTGGCGCCGTGGCCGCCGCGCTCGGCGAACCCGTCCCGCTGGAACCCACCGCACCGATGATGATGGTGACCGCCCCGGTGCCGCCGTTCTGCGACCCCGTCGTGCTGGGCGTCAACCGGGCATTGTCCTTCAAGCAGGCGCAGAACGGCACGGTGCTGATCGGCGGCGGCCACCTGGGCACCCCCGACATCGTGGCCGAAACCTCCAGCGTCGACCTCCGCAAGCTGGTCGCCAGCGCCCGCACGGTCGCCGAGCTCTTCCCGGTGATGCGCAACGCCCCCATCGTGCGCACCTGGTCCGGCATCGAAAGCCGGCTGCCGGACGGCATCCCCGTGATCGGCCCCTCAACGACGCAAGCCAACGCCTTCCACGCCTTCGGCTTCTCGCATCACGGTTTTCAACTCGGCCCGATCATCGGCCGCATCCTGTCCGAACTCATCCTCGACGGCGCCACCGACCAGCCGCTGCAGCCGTTCCGCATCGACCGGTTCCAGTAAGGCGAGGGCTCCGCCCCATAGGCACTAAAATAGGCTTTGACGCGGCTCGGCGGGGTACGATTCATCGCGAAGATGCATCAGACATCTTCGGTTTCGTTGGATTCCTTTGCGGCGGTTCTGGCGCGGCTTCCGCCGAACC